>JANWJC010000070.1 GCA_025449595.1 Acidobacteriota bacterium
TCGGACTCCGTACCGGCCCTCGAGCACCGCCAGGTCCGGGACGGTGGAGGCCCAGTCACCCGCGGCGACCTTGCCCACCGAGATGGGGTAGGCGATGTCCAGGTGCGCCATGAGAGCGTCCGGCGCATGGTTGCGACGTTGCTCGAGGGCGCGTAGGGCGGCGAGCAGCGCCGGCAGCTTCTCGACGGCCGAGACGCCGCGGGTGGGCGTCGAGCCGTGCGTGGCCAGGCCCGGGATCTGCAGCCGGAACGTCAGCGCGCCGCCGTTCGCGACGACGAGCTCACCGTTCGTGGGCTCGGCTATGACGCAGGCCTGCCCGCGGTGGCCGCGACGCAACGTCGCCCACGCTCCGAGCCCGCCGTCCTCCTCGGCACTGACCGCGTGCACTGCCAGACCCCTGGTGAGTTCGGCGCCGCTGTCGCGTACCGCCCTGACGGCGGCGAGGATCGCGGCAACTCCACCGAGCATGTCGCACGTCCCGCGGCCGATAGCGTTGCCGGCACGGACCTGCATCGCGAACGGGTCGCTGGACCACGCGGCGCGGTCCCCGGGCGGCACGACGTCGGTGTGCCCGCACAGGATCAGGGCGGGATCGGGCCCGCCCCAACCGCCGACCACACCGAGGGCGGCGCTCCGCTCGACCTCCATGCCAGGAAAGTCGCTCTCCTGCTGGGCCTTCGCGATGCCGATGCTCCAGCAGTCGACGACCGCACCCAGGTCGTCCAACCGCTGCGCCACCCACTCCTGGATCGCACTCTCCCCGGTGGAGCCCACCACGCTGGCGAAGGCGACCAGCGTGGTGAGGTCGGCCAGGATCGCGTCCGCGTCGATGCGCCCGTACCGCTCGTCCGTCATGGCCGTGCACTCTGGCAGGTCGACGCCCGGATTCGCGAACCGCCCCGCCGTTGTGCAGCAAAGACACGCCGCAGCGGATCGCCGAATTGTGTTGGACGATCTCCAATGGAGATCATCCGACGACTACCACAGTTTCTGGCCGGACTCCCTTGGTGGCGGTGATCGACATCGCGACGTCCGTGTGCCAGTCTGTGCCGACCATGGCCGTCATCGAGGTCGTTCAGGCGCACAAGTCCTATCGACGGGCACGCAAACTGCCCACGATGGCCGTCGATGGCCTCGATCTACTGGTCGAACAGGGCGGCGTGCACGGGTTCCTGGGCCCGAACGGGTCGGGCAAGACCACGACGATCCGGATGCTGCTCGGGCTCGTACGACCTGACTCCGGTGAGCTCCGGATATTCGACAAGGCTGTCCCGGAGTATCTGCCGCAGGTGATCGCGGGCGTCGGCGCCCTGGTGGAGACCCCGCTGTTCTATCCGCGCTTCTCCGGCCGGCTCAATCTGACACTGCTCGCCGACGTCGCCGGCGTCCCCGCCGCCCGGGTCGAGGAGTGTCTGGAGCTCGTCGATCTGCGTGACCGCGCGGCCGACCGGTACAAGGGGTACTCGTTGGGCATGAAGCAGCGACTCGGTATCGCGGCGGCGCTGCTGAAGAATCCGCGGCTGTTGATTCTCGACGAGCCGACCAACGGCCTGGACCCCGCGGGGATCCGCGAGGTGCGCGAGCTGATCCGGCGCCTGGGCCGGGAGGGTCGCACGACCGTCTGCCTGTCGAGCCACCTGCTCGGTGAGGTGCAGCAGGTGTGCGACAGCGTCACCATCCTGTCGCACGGGCGCCGTGTCGCCAGCGGGCGCGTCTGCGAAGTGCTGTCCGCTGGTGGCATCGCCGATGTTCGGCTCCGGGTCCCGGAGCACGTACGCGGCGGGGAAGTGCTTGTCGCGGCAGGGTTCTCCGTTACTGACGCTGGCGACACGTGGTTGGTTCACGATGTACCCGACGCCGCTGCGATCACCCGGGTCCTGGCCGACGCCGGTCACTTCGTACGCGAGCTGACGCCAGTCGCACCCGACTTGGAGAGCGTATTCCTGCAGCTGACCGGCGACGGTCCCGACGAGAAGCCGGAGGTCGCGCCATGACGGTTGCCTCGGATACTGCGGTGGAGCGTCCGACGACCAGCCCCCGGCCGTCATTGCTGCGCGCGGAGAGCCGGCGCTTCATCCACCGCCGTTTCATCCAGATCCTGCTGGCGGGTGTCCTGGTCGGGTCAGCGACGGCTGCGATCATCATGTCGTTCCAGTTCGCCAAGACCACCCCCGAGCTGCTGGCGCAGGCGAAGCAGCAGCAGGAAGCCGCCGTCGCGGAACAGAACGGATATCGGGCTGACTGCGTCAAGATGCTCGCCCCGACAGCCAACGCGGAGGAAGCCTGCGGACCCTTGGCGACGGTGAACGACTATGGCGACGTAACGAACTTCCTGCCGAAGCACCCCTATGTCTTCGCCACCGGCATGCCCGACCTCGCTGTTGGCGTCGGCGCAGTAGTCGCCTGCATCGCGTTTCTGGTGGGAGCAACGTGGGTGGGTGCCGAGTGGTCGAGCAAGTCGATGGTGGCGCTGCTCTTCTGGGAGCCGAGACGAGTGCGGGTAATCGCTGCCAAGCTGGGGACGCTGGTTGCGGCAATGGCAGTCCTGGCAGCGGTCGTACAACTGTCATGGACCGCCGTGGGTCGTCTGCTGGGGTCGGCCCGGGGCACGACTGGCGTCCCCGTCGACTTCTGGGGCGAGCTCCTCGCGACGCAGGGACGCATAGTTCTGCTGGTAGTGCTTGCTGCGCTCGCAGGATTCGCTCTCGCCAATCTTGTGCGCAACACCGGCGCCGCACTGGGTATCGCGTTCGTGGTCCTCGCGATGGTCGAGAGTGCCGTGCGCGCGCTCGAACCGTCCTGGCAGCAGTGGTTGTTCACCGACAACGCCATGGCGCTGGTCCTGCCACAGGGTTACACGATCCGATACTTGCAGGACACCTCCTTCAACGGGGAGCCGACCGAGATCTTCCTGAGCCATTGGCACGGTGGTCTGTTCCTCGGCGGCACCGTCGGCGTCGCCCTGATCCTCGGCACCTGGCTGTTCCGCCGCCGTGACCTGACCTGAGCCACGTCACCTGAGTGCCGGCGCAACAGAAACTCCAGCGGAAGGTCAGAGGGTGTCGCCGGCCAGTACGTCGTCGGCGTCGACGATGCGGTACGCGTACCCCTGCTCGGCCAGAAAGCGCTGGCGGTGGGCCGCGAAGTCGGCGTCGACGGTGTCGCGGGAGACGATCGCGTAGAAGCGAGCGGTACGCCCGTCAGCCTTGGGGCGCAGCACCCGGCCGAGGCGCTGTGCCTCCTCCTGCCGGGAGCCGAACGAGCCGGAGATCTGGATGGCGACACTGGCCTCCGGCAGGTCGACGGAGAAGTTGGCGACCTTGCTCACGACGAGCACCCGGACGTCACCGGAGCGGAAGTCGGCGAAAAGCCGTTGCCGTTCCTTGACAGGCGTCTCGCCGGTGATGACAGGAACGTCGAGGCGCTCGGCGAGCTCGTGCAGCTGGTCGAGGTACTGACCGATAATCAGCACGTGCTCTTCGGGGTGCTGGCGCAGCAGCGCCTCCACGACGCGGGTCTTGCGGTCGGTCGACGCGGCGAGGCGGTAGCGGTCCTCCGGCTCGGCGGTCGCGTACGCGAGCCGTTCCCGCTCGTCCAGGGTGACCCGTACCTCGACGCAGTCGGCCGGCGCGATGTAGCCCTGCGCCTCGATGTCCTTCCACGGCGCGTCGTAGCGCTTCGGGCCGATGAGGGAGAACACGTCGCCCTCGCGACCGTCCTCGCGCACGAGGGTGGCGGTGAGTCCCACCCGCCGGCGGGCCTGGATGTCGGCCGTGAACCGGAAGATGGGCGCCGGCAGCAGGTGCACCTCGTCGTAGATGACAAGGCCCCAGTCGCGGGCGTCGAACAGCTCGAGGTGCGCGTACACACCCTTACGTCGGGTCGTCATGATCTGATATGTCGCGATCGTGACCGGCCGGATCTGCTTGCTGCTGCCGGAGTATTCGCCGATCTCGTCCTCGGTGAGGGTCGTACGCTTCAGCAGCTCCTCGCGCCACTGGCGGGCGGCGACGGTGTTGGTGACCAGGATCAGCGTCGTGGCCTGCGCCATCGCCATCGCGGCGGCACCGACGATCGTCTTGCCCGCCCCGCACGGGAGCACCACGACGCCGGAGCCGCCGTGCCAGAAGTTCTCGGCGGCATGGCGCTGGTAGTCCCGGACCGCCCAGCCGTCCTCGCGCAATGCAATCGGGTGCGCCTCGCCGTCGATGTACCCGGCGAGGTCCTCGGCCGGCCACCCGAGACGGAGCAGGACCTGTTTGACGTGCCCGCGCTCGCTGGCGTGCACGACGACGGAGTCCTCGTCCAGGCGCTCGCCGACCAGCGGGATGATCTTCTTGCTGCGCAGCACCTCTTCCAGCACGGCGCGGTCCGTGGAGTGCAGTACGAGCCCGTGGGCCGGATCCTTGCGCAGCTGCAGGCGCCCGTACCGGTCCATCGTGTCCGCGACGTCGACCAGCAGCGCGTGCGGCACCGGGTAGCGCGAGTAGCGCAGCAGGATGTCGACGACCCCCTCGGCGTCATGCCCGGCGGCGCGAGCGTTCCACAGCCCGAGCGGAGTCAATCGGTACGTATGGACGTGTTCAGGCGCCCGCTCCAGCTCGGCGAACGGCGCGATCTCGTGCCGGCACTGGTCCGCCTGCGGGTGATCGACCTCCAGCAGCAGGGTCTTGTCGCTCTGCACGATCAGCGGGCCATCGGTCATCCGACCATTCTCCCACCCCGAGCCGGACCCCCTGTCGCCAAGCCTGGCCCGGTTGATCATGGGGTTATGTGCACCTCACCCGGTCGATCATGGGCCTGAGTGCGGTTGTGGGGCTGGAAGCGACCTCAACCCCATGATCGACGGGGAACCCGGGCGCCTGACTCGAGGGTGCGCACTGACTACGGTGACGGGCGTGGGCATCAACGAGCAGGCCTGGCGGGACGCGGAAGCGGCGGCGGCGCGGGGTGGGCTGACCGTACGCAACCTGGTCGAGCACGACGAGCTCGACGCGGCGCGCGAGGTGTGGGACCTCGCTTGGCCCAGTGTCGAGGAGGGCACCCAGGTCACGCCGAACCTGCTGCGCGCGATCGAGCATTCCGGCGGCTACGTGGCGGGGGCGTACGACGACGACCAGATGGTCGGGGCGGCGCTCGCCGTCGTGGCCCGGACCCGCACCGACGGCGGGTGGCAGCACCACCTGCACTCCCATCTGGTCGCAACAAGTCGGGCCGACCGCGGGGTCGGGACTGCTCTGAAGGTGCACCAGCGCGCGTGGGCCCTGGACCACGACCTGCCGACGGTAGTCTGGACGTTCGACCCCTTGGTACGTCGGAACGCGCGACTGAACCTGGTCAAGCTCGGTGGCACGGTGTCGTCGTACCTGCCGGACTTCTACGGCCAGATGACGGACGCGCTCAA
>JANWJC010000071.1 GCA_025449595.1 Acidobacteriota bacterium
CTCGTCGCGGCGGGTCACGAACTGGGAGAGCAGGTTTGCGTAGACGGGGAACAGTGCGGCCATCAGCAACGCAGTGATGACCGTGTTCGCGCCGGCGCCTGCGGATTTGTTGTCGCCGACAATGAGGAGTCCGAGTGGCAGCAAGGGCAGTACGACGGCGTAGATGAACGTCAACCGGTTACGCGCCACCAAGATGGCGTTAGCCCGGGCCAGGCCGGCGATGCGTTGCGTCGACATATCGAGAAGCGTCATCGGGTTGCTCCTTCCATTGAGCTAAGGGATCCATCAGGATCGCTATCGCCCGAGGCGATCGCGAGGAAGACCGACTCGAGCGATGCGTTACGGGCCTCGAGGTTGGAAAGGCGCACGTCGCACTGGGCAGCCTGTCCGAGCAGAGCGTGCAGGGTGGTCTGGAGGTCATGGGTGTGCACCGTGGTCGTACCGCTCTGGGTCGCAACCTTTATGGCCGCCGGCAAGTCGTTGAGCCCGACCAGCGCAGGTGCGCCTTGGAAGCGGATGGTCGAGGCCTGGTCGGCTCCGAGCTGGGCAGGGGTCCCCTCCCGGACGATCCGACCGGCGTGCATGATCGCTACCCGGTCGGCGAGCTCCTCGGCCTCCTCGAGGTAGTGGGTGGTCAGGAGCACCGACCGACCCCGATCACGTAGGGCTGCGATGAGATCCCAGACCCGGCGCCGACTTTGGGGGTCGAGCCCGGTGGTCGGCTCGTCGAGCAGCACGACCTCTGGATCCCCGAGCAGTGTGCACGCTAGGTCGAGGCGCCGGAGCTCGCCGCCGGACAGGCTTCGCACCCGTACGTCGGAGCGGCCGCCAAGATCGAGCTCGGCCAGCACGTCGGCGACGGGGCGCGTGGACGTCATCGTCGTGGCCCACATCCGCAGGGTCTCTGCGACGGTCAGGTCCGCCGGGAACCCGCTCGTCTGTAGCAGCACGCCTGTTCTTCGCCGTACTTTCGCCCGGTCAGTGACTGGGTCCAGACCGAGCACGCGAACCTGGCCGGCTGTTGGCCGTGCCAGTCCCTCGACCACCTCCAGGGCAGATGTTTTGCCCGCTCCGTTCGTGCCGAGAAGTGCAACGATGGTTCCCGCCTCGACGGCCAGGTCGATGCCCCGCACGGCCTCGAAAGCCTTTTCGCCGGTGCCGTAGACGCGGCGAAGACCGCGCACCTCGATATCGACGGGGTCGCCCGACAGCGTTGACTTCACGTGTTCACCTCTCGGTCCTTGAATCGTTGTCAAGTGCCATGGGAAATCCGGGTCGCCCGCCGGGTACTCACCCGACCGGGTCGTCGCGCTCTCGTCGATCACGGCGCCTTGGCTTTGGCGCACAGGGCGAGATCGATCGCTGCGGCGAAGGCGGCCTCGGAGGCTGCAGGTGCGGGGAACATGGTGCGGGTGATGACAGCGGTCCGGCCCGTGCTGGCGTCCCAGTAGGCCAGGCTCTGGTAGCCGAAGATTGCGCCCCTGTGTCCCCAGTGGGTGCCGCAGGCATCGTTGACTCGTTCCAGCCCAAGGCCGTAGTGGAAGGAGTTTGGGTCGGTGGGGTCTTCGGCGACGGTCTTCTTCATCTCTCGCAGCAGGGGCGGGGGGAGCAGCCGCCCTTCCATCAGGGCCGCGTAGAAGCTGGACAGGTCCGCGGCGTTGGAGACGATGGCGCCTGCGGCCCAGGCGTGAGAGGGGTTGTAGCCGGTGACGTCGAGGGGTTGACCGTCGGGGGTTGGGTTTGCCTCCGTCGAGATGTATCCGTGTGCGTAGTAGCCGGTCAGACTCGCGGTCCCGGTCGGGAACGAGGTGTGCTCCAGGTGCAAGGGGGAAAAGATCCGTCGGTCCAGCTCGCGAGCCAGGGATCGGCCGGTTACCGCTTCCACAAGCAGACCCGCGACGATGTAGTCGGTGTTGGAGTACGCCCAGGCGCTGCCTGGCGGGAACAGCAGCGGTTGCTTCTCGGCCAGGGCCACCAGCTCCTGCGGCGCCCAGACGCGGTTCTGGACGATCCCCGCGAGCAGCTCCGGGTCCCCGGTGTAGTCCGGCAGGCCGCTGGTGTGGTTCAGCAGTTGCCGCACGGTGATCTGCTCACCGTTCGCCAGCAGACCAGGCAGCCGTCGGGCGACGGGCTCGTCCAGCCTGAGGCGTCCTTCACCGACCAGCTGCAGAACGACGGTTGCGACGAAGGTCTTCGTGATGCTGCCGATCCGGAACTGCGCGGCCGGCCGAAGCTTGGCACCGGTCGCGAGGTCGCTCACACCGACGACAAAATTGCGGGCAGCCCGGTGAGGGTCCTGGACACGAACGATGATGCCCGGGACCCCCGCCGCCACCACGTCGTTGAGTGCAGCGTCGAGTCCGGTGCTCAGAGCGTCCACTCTGGGGGCCGCCTGGGGGACCCCTGCACTGGCGGAGGTAACGCCAACCATCAGGCTCGCCAGGACCGTCACGGCCACGGCAACCCTTGAGGCGATCCGAGGCCGCTGGTTGAGAGCGGCCGACGCCGCCAACGTATTCGTCCTTCGCATGTGGTCCTTCATGATGCTCTCCTGATTCCAGGGACTGTTGACGAGCGTTGGGCATGGGTGGGCGGGCGATGACCCACTAGTGAGTCGCCCCGACCAGCGGTGGATCGGTGACGGAGCAACTGTCAGGGTGGTGACACGGCTAGAGCGGTGGTCCTCTCTGCGCACGGTCTGCGGGGAGTGGGTGGGTGGCTGGGCGGGTCGAGGCCCAAGTTAGGAGCGGATGTGATGAGCAAGCGTCACCACATCTGATGACTGCTGTGATGAACCTGGCGGCGGCCTCAGGCTGCCCGCACCTCGACCTGTCAGCCTCGCTCCTACGGCGACTTGTCCCGTCGCCTCGCGAATGAACGGACTCCGGCGGCGGTAGCCGGCTAGATCAGTCAGGGTGTTCCACACTTGGTCGGGGATGGTGTCGATGTGGATGGATGCGGATATCTCACGCATGCTGGGTCCCCTGTGTATGACGATCTGATCCGTTCGGCGTGACGATGCGTCCCTTGACCAGTAGCCACAGCATGAGTAGCGCTTCGCCGATGAACGTGACGGCGGCGACGTTGGCTGCATAGTTCGCGACGAGCATCCCGGCGAAGCTGTCGACGAGGTAGCCGGCGCCGGCGATGACGAGCAGGACGCCAAGAGCTCTCGGCACGTAGCCCGATCTGTAGGCCAGATATCCGATGAGGACCAGGTGGAGCCCGAACAGGACGAGACCGACGTGCCAGATGTTCAGGAAGTCCTCGATCTTGGCCAGCGCCTGTGTGTGTCGCTGGTCCATGGTGAAGGCCGACGGCGTCCCTGCATCCAACAGGGGGAGTACTCCGAGCAGTTGCCCGATGGCCACAGCGAAGACCGCGGCGTAGCTCAGCCTGAACCAGGCGGCGAGCCGTGAGAGGTCCTTGTCGACTGGTTCGAAGAACGTCAGGAGAGCCCAGGCGACGATGACGTCGAGGATCACCGCGACGACCAGTGCCGTCAGCCCGAGACGGAAGAGCCCTGAGGAGGCGAGGACATCGCTTGCAGTCTTTGCCGCGTCGTCCTTGGTGACCAGACCGCCGATGACAGCGACATTGGCTGCGCCGGCGAGCACCGCCAGGACGAGGGTCGCCACCCCCGCCACCAGTGCAGAGCGGCGCACTCGTCGCACTGTCGCGATTCTGTCTTGCGTTGCCACGCCGAGGGGGTCGGCAGGGAGTCGAGTGGTGCTCATGGGCAGAACCTCAATTCCGATGGTGTTGTTCATGGCGGTCGGGGACCCCGACCTTGTGGTGGCCTGTCAGTGGGGCACTGTTCTCGATTTGCACTTCGCAACGCGGGCCGTGCCCATAGTCGGGTGACTCTGTGCGCGCTGCGCAGGTGCGCGACGCGGTTCCGATGAGCGTTGGTGTGCGGTTCAGATGCTGGCGACGACCTTGCCCCGTACGCGGCCTGCTTCCAGGTCACGCATGGCTTCGGGGATCTCCGAGAGTGAGCAGGCGCGATCGATCACCGGGGTGATCGTGCCGGCTTCGATCATCGTTCGGAGCGTGTCGAGGTCGTCGCTGTTCTCGTTGGTGATGAACGTGACCAGCCGTTGGCGAACGAACGGGGACAGGGCGATCGCGCGGAGCTGGCGGCCGATCCCGAACCATCGACCCCGCCTTCGCCACCGACGATGACCAGCGTGCCCGAGGTGGTCAGCAGTCGCCGCAGCGTCCGGAGTGATCGGTTGCCTCCGATGTCGAGCACGAGGTCGTAGCGTCGGTTGCTCGTGGCGATGTCCTCGGCGGTGTAGTCGATGACGTGGTCTGCGCCCAGGGAGCGCACGAGGTCGGTCTTGGCGGTGCTGCATACGCCGGTGACCTGCGCACCGAGGGCTTTGGCGATCTGCACGGCCAGCGTGCCGACACCACCGGACGCCCCGATGATCAGCACGCTCTGCCCTGCCTGGATACGCCCCTTGTCGCGCAGGGCCTGCAGGGCGGTGATGCCGGAGACGGGCACGGCGGCGGCCTGCTCGTGCGTCAGGTTCGCCGGTATCCGGGCCAGCTTGTCCGCAGCGGCCAGCGCGTACTCAGCGAACGAGGCGCGGCCGACGCCGAACACCGCATCCCCCACGGCCAGCCCCGTCACGTTGGGTCCGAGGGCCTCGACCACACCGGCCAGTTCCGAGCCCAGGCCGCGATTCTTGGGGCGGCGCAGCCCGAACCCGGCGATGCGCATCAGGTACGGCCGCCCTGTCATGACGTGCCACGCGCCCCGGTCCAGGCCGGCCGCGCCGACGGCGACCAGGACGTCGTCACCGGTTGCGGTGGGGCGTCCCACGGTTCTGACCTGCAGCAGCTCCGCCGATCCGTAGGTGTCGCGTTCAACGGCGGTCATCGTCAGGCCTGCGAATTCCGAGTTCCGCTCCTGCAGGCCTGCGCCCAGATCTCGCTTGGTTGACACGGTGGTCAGCTCCTCAGCCGAAGGTGAGGGCCACCGGCCCTGGCGGCCAGCAGTCGCTCTCACCCGGCCTCCCTTACCTTGTAAGGTGACCGTAGTGTGTAAGGTAGCCGTACATCGTAAGGCTGTCAATAGCTGAGGGAGGCCACGTCGGTGGCGACGCGAAACCGGGCGAGCGCACGACCACGCACGCCGTTGAGCCGGGAACGAGTGATCCTGGAAGGGGTCGCCCTCGCCGACGCGAACGGCATCGACATGCTCACCATGCGCCGGCTGGCGGACCGCCTGCGGGTCGAGCCCATGTCGCTCTACTACCACGTCACCAACAAGGACGAGATCCTCGACGGCATGGTCGACGTCGTGTTCGGGGAGATCGAGCTGCCCAAGGCCGGTGCTGACTGGAGGACGGCGATGCGTGATCGTGCCAGCTCCGCGCGGGACGCGCTTCGCCGACACGCATGGGCGATCGGCCGGATGGAGTCGCGGGCGAACCCCGGTCCGGCCACGCTGCGCCATCACGACGCCGTCATCGGCTGTTTGCGCGCCGCAGGGTTCAGCATCCCGTTGACCGCGCACGCGTTCTCAGCCATCGACAGCTACCTGTACGGCTTCGCGATGCAGGAGCTCAACCTGCCGTTCCACACCCCGGAGGAGACCGCGGAGATGGCCGTGACCTTCCTCGAGCAGTTCCCAGCCACGCAGTTCCCGCACCTCGCCGAGCTCACGACCGGACATGTCATGCTGCCTGGCTACGACTTCGGGGACGAGTTCGAGTACGGGCTTGCCCTGATCCTTGACGGCCTCGAACGCGCCCGTACCTCGTGACCGGCGACCGCCTCGGCCGCTCGACAGGTTGTCGCTAGCCGGTGAGGACGAACTCGTGCGCCAGGAGCTGGCGAACCAGCAGGGCGACCGCGAAAGCCCCGACCCCGCCTGCCAGGCCCACTGGCGGGCGGGCCAGCCCACGTCGGTCCGCCGCGGACGACGTTGTCCGCGGGAACCGACCCAGAGGTCCTAGCTGGGACGCATCCTTGTGCGTCAGCCCGTGCTGAGCATCGCGGGCAGCCTGGATTCCGGTGCGCATTCCGGTTCGGACGCCGGCGCGCTGAACCCTTTGGCGATCAGCCAGATCGGCATGGCGACGAACTCGAACAGGGCGCCGGGGAGCAGCAGGAGCAGGCCGGGTCCGGCGTTCATGTCCAGGACGCCGAGGAGGTCCAGTGGCACTCCGATGGTCAGTGCGGCGTATCCGATGAGGCCGAGGACGGCTATCGGGCGAGGCACCAACCGGGACTGGTAGAGCAGGTAGGTCAGGATCAGGCCGCCGATGCCTGTCGGGATATAGACCCAGAGCAGGTGGTTCGGGACGACTTCATGCTGGCTCAACAGGTACACCCCGCAGGCGGTGGAGACGGTGAGCTCGACGATCCTGAGCAGCGGATACCAGATGGCCAGTTTCGGATTGGCGGCCTTCAGGACCTGATACATCAGCAGGCCGATGCCGACCACGGCAATGCCGGAGCACATCATGAGCAGCACGCCGACGGTGAGCGGTCCCGTCGCGGTGTCACCGTCCTGGAATGCCTGGATCAGAGAGGTTCCGATCATGGCGGTGACCATCTGGACCAGGAACAAGATGCCGACGGCGACCGCAGTCATCCTTCGTGACGTGACACCTTCCCTGGGTTGGTCGTTGCCGGGGTCTGTCGCTGACACCTGGTTTGTCATGTCGGTCCTTCCATCGATGGTGATCGTACTAAGTACGGATACGGTAGCGTACTAAGTACGAGTTGGCTAGAGCGTGAGCTATGGAGGTCAGGTGTCGGGACAGGCGAGCAATGTGCGGACCAGGCTGAGCCGGGAACGGGTGCTGCAGGGCGCCATGGCAGTCGCCGACGGCGGCGGGATCTCGTCCTTGACGATCCGTTCGCTGGCCGTCGAGCTCGGGGTCAAGCCGATGTCGGTCTACCACCACGTCGCGAACAAGGATGAGATCCTCGACGGCATCGTCGATCTCGTGTTCAGCGAGATCGAGCTGCCGGTCGTCGGGGGCGAGTGGCACCAGGAGATGACGTGGCGGGCGACCTCGGCACGGCAGGTGCTACGGCGTCATCCCTGGGCGATCGCTCTGCTGCAGTCGCGGACCCATCCCGGACCAGCGACGCTGACCCATCACAACGCGGTCATCGGCACCCTTCGTGCCGCGGGCTTCTCGATCGAGCTGACCGCCCACGCGTACGCCCTGATCGACGCCTACGTCTATGGGTTCGCACTGTCCGAGGCTTCCTTGCCCATCAACGGCCCGCAGACCGTGACCGAGGTCGCCGAACAGATGACTGCGCAGTACCCCGCCGCGGACTATCCCCACCTCACGGAGGTCTCCCTCGAACACATCATGAAGCCCGGATACGCCTTCGGTGAGGAGTTCGAGTTCGGACTAGCCGTGGTCCTAGACGGCCTCGCGAACTCGATACCTGTCGCGAACGCCGACGGCAGCCCATGACGCCCGTCGGCCGACTCACCGCACCATCGACAGCGCTCAGGCCGGAGCAAGGAGGCGACAGGCGGAGTCAAACCGGACGCCCAGCCTCTCGTCTCGCTGGTTCTTGCCCAGCCTTCGCCCGGTGTGACCGTCCAGCTCGGGTGCGGGTCGACAGGGGGTGGGCGTTACCGTACGGTGATCGGCCGGTCACCCGGCTCAATGCGGACGTGCATGCGTTCGCCGGGCCGCCCGTAGATGCTGAGGATCTCCGAGGGCTCGTCGCCGGTGCTGCCGAACCAGTGCGGAACCTGGGTGTCGAAGCTGGCGACGTCGCCTGGTCCCAGCACCTGGTCCTGGTCGCCGAGAACGAGCCGAATGTGGCCCGACAGGATGTAGATCCATTCGTTGCCGTCGTGTGAGCGTGGCTCTGGGGTGACCTTGCTGGTGGGGATCACGATCTTCCAGGCTTGGACGCCGCCGGGGTCCCGGGTGAGTGGGATGACCGTTCTGCCCTTGACGTTGCCTGGTCTGAGTCGGATCCGAGGGTCGCCTTGTTCGGGTGCCGCAACGAGGTCGTCCAGCGGTATCCGGTAGGCGTGCGAGAGCGCCAGGAGGAGCTCCAGGGTGGGCCGCCGCTGCCCGGTCTCAAGCCGCGACAGCGTGCTCTTCGAGATTCCGGTGCTGCTCGCGAGGTCGATCAGTGTGATCCGGCGTTGTGTCCGCAGTCGCCTGAGCCGAGGCCCGACCTGGTCGAGTGCGGTGGCGATGGCCGCCGCTGGTGAGTCCTCCACGGCGCTCATACCACTACCGATTCCCAGAAACAGCAACCTTCGTTGGTGAATGACGCCCGAGGCTCAACCCTTGGGGTCATGAGTCAATACGACGTAGCGATCATCGGCGGTGGCGCCGCCGGACTGTCCGCAGCCTTGGTCTTGGCCCGGGCACGACGCAACATCTTGGTGATCGACGCCGGCACACCACGAAACGCCCCTGCCCCCCACGTGCATGGATATCTGTCCCGCGACGGACTTCCACCCAACGAGCTGCTGGCGGCCGGCCGCGACGAGGTCACGGGATACGGCGGTGAGGTCGTCAGCGGCACCGCCACAGACCTGGTTCCGGACGGGCACGGCGGGTTCTGGGCCCGCATCGACGACGGGCAGCCGATCTCGGTGCGGCGTCTGCTGGTCACCACCGGCCTTCGGGACGAGCTGCCGGACATCGCGGGGCTGCGGGACCGATGGGCGCGCGACGTCCTTCACTGCCCGTACTGCCACGGCTATGAGGTCCGCGACCGCCAACTCGGTGTGATCGGCGCCGGTCCGGGTGACGTCCGCTACGCGCAGATCGTCCGCCAGTGGACTCACGACCTCGTGTACTTCACCCAACCCGACACTCTCAGCGCCACCGAGCGGGCGGAGCTGCTCGCGCGCGCCATCGGTGTCGTCGAAGGCACCATCGACCAGCTCGTCATCGACGGCGGCCAGCTTCGCGGCGTACTGATGAGCGACGGCTGCGTCGTCCGCCGTGACGTGCTCTTCGTGCCGCCTCGCTTCATTCCGAACAACGACCTCCTGGTCAGGCTTGGCTGCCTCGTCGACCGTGACGGCTGGGTCGTCGCCGACCACACGGGACGTACCAGCGTTCCCGGCGTCTGGGCCGCTGGCAATGTCATCGACCCGCGCGCTCAGGTGATCACGGCTGCCGGCGCGGGCTCAGCGGCCGCGATCGCGATCAACGCCGACCTCGTCGACCACGACGTGCTCGATGCCGTCCTCGACCTCAACAACGGCCCCCTACCCCGACCAACCACGAACGCCCACCCGGAGGAGACACCATGACCGCCCCCACAGCGAGCACCGTCCCAGGTCACCCGCCTGCGGTCGCTGGCCCCCCGAGCAAACACCAGTTGGCCCTGATGATCTGGCTGGCTGTCTTCCCAACACTCACCATCCTCAACCTCGTCCTCGGCGGGTGGCTGGGCGGTCAGCCGGCAGTCCTGCGGACGTTCGTCCTGGCCACCATCGCCGTACCGATCGTCATCTACGGCCTCATGCCGCACCTCCACAGCGTTCGCAAGCACTTGATCGCGCGCCACGCGAACAGAGGATCTGACCCGGCCATAGCGCGGCAGCAATTTCCAAAATAGCGAACGCCATAACCACCGATCCAAAGGACATCGCATGATAACGGCCACCGCACTTACCAAGAGCTACGGCAACGCCCGGGTCGTCAGTGGGGTGTCGCTGCACTGCGAGCCCGGCACCATTACCGGCTTCCTCGGACCCAACGGCGCGGGAAAGTCCACGACCCTGAAGATGATCGTCGGTCTCGCGCGCCCCGATCACGGCACGTCGACCATCGACGGCCGCCCGTTCATCGAGCTGGCCAACCCGACCCGGGTGGTCGGAGCGTTGCTCGATCCCTCCGCGATGCACGTGGGACGAACCGGTCGCGCGACGCTCACGATCGCCGCCCGCATGGCCGGAGTCCCGACCACGCGAGTGGAGGAGCTGCTGGACCGCGTCGGACTCGCCGACGCGGCCGATCGGCGGGGCGGCGAGTACTCCCTCGGCATGCGGCAGCGGCTCGGGATCGCGCAGACCCTTGTGGGTGAACCGCAGGTGCTGATCCTCGACGAACCAGCCAACGGACTGGACCCCGAGGGCATCGCCTGGATGCGCGGACTCCTACGCGACTTCGCCGACCGCGGCGGGACCGTGCTGCTGTCCAGCCATCTGCTGCACGAGGTCCAGGCCACCGTCGACCACCTCGTCGTCATCTCCCAGGGCGTCGTCGTCGCCTCCGGCCGGCTGGCCGATCTGCTGGCCAGCTCCAGCCTGCTGTTGCGCACCCCCGCCCCAGACGGCCTGGCACGCGCGCTGGGCGCCGCCGGCATCGACTACAAGCCGGGTCCCGACCAGACGTTCACCGTGGACCTGCAGGGCGGCCGGGTCACCACCGAGATGGTCGCCCGCGCCGCGCTCGATCAGCAGGTGCTGCTCACCGAGCTGCGCCAGTCCGACACCGGCGGGCTCGAGCAGCTCTTCTTCTCACTCACCGCAAAGACCACACAGCCACAGGAGGCAGCAGCATGACCGCCACCACGATCACTCACCCCGTCGCCGCCCCACGCGCGGACACCCAAGGAGCCACCTTCTCCGACATCCCATTCAGTCGGCTGGTACGCGTCGAATGGAGCAAGGCCACCGATACACGCGCGGCCCGCTGGCTGCTGATCGCGGTGGCGGTATCCACGGGCGGGCTCATGCTGGCGCCTCTGCTCTCCCCCTCAAGCATCGAGCAGTCCTACACCAGCTACCTCGGCTACGCCGCGATCGCGCTCAGCATTCTGCTGCCCGTAGTGGCGATCCTGACGCTGACCAGCGAATGGAGTCAACGCACCGCCCTCGCCACGTTCACCCAGGAACCCCGACGGATGCGAGTCGTCAGAGCCAAGATCACCGTTTCACTGATCCTCGGTCTCAGC
>JANWJC010000072.1 GCA_025449595.1 Acidobacteriota bacterium
CGGTGTGGCCCTGGCGCTGCGTGCCGGCGCCGAGGTCGCGGACCTGGAGTTCGTGCAGTTCCACCCGACTGTGCTGTGGGTGGGCGCCGACGCAGTCGGCCAGCAGCCGCTGGTGAGCGAGGCGGTCCGGGGTGAGGGCGCCGTGCTCGTGGACGACGACGACGTCCGGTTCATGGTGGGACTTCATCCGCTTGCCGAGCTCGCGCCCCGCGACGTCGTGGCGAAGGCCATCATGCGCCGGATGCGGGAGACCGGCGCCGCACACGTGTGGCTGGACGGACGAGCCCTCGGTGCCGCGACGTGGGAGCACCGGTTCCCGACGATTCTTGCATCGTGCCGCAGTCACGGGGTCGACCCGGTGACGGAGCTGATTCCCGTTGCGCCGGCTCAGCATTATGCCTCCGGAGGAGTGCGGACCGATGTCCAAGGGCGCACCACCTTGCCGGGCCTGTTCGCAGCGGGAGAGTGTGCGTGCACCGGGGTGCACGGCGCGAACCGGCTCGCTTCGAACTCGCTGCTGGAAGGGCTCGTGTTCGCCGCGCGCATCGGGAATGTTCTGGCGAGCGCACTTCCCGAACGACGCGAGCCCCTCGCACCCAGCCACGACACGGGTCTGCTGTCGGCGGTCGCCCGAGAACCGTTGCAGGCAGCCATGACCGAGGGCGCGGGGGTGCTGCGCTCCGCGGAGTCGCTGGCCACCACGACCGGTGTGCTGGCCGCGCTGGGCCGGATCCCGGGCGAGGAGCCCCACACCCAGGCGTGGGAGGCGACGAACCTGCACGCCGTTGCCTCTGTGCTCGCCGCGAACGCGACGCTGCGCGAGGAGACGCGAGGTTCGCACTGGCGCGAGGACTTCCCGGCCCCCGACGACGCCCACTGGCACGTCCGTCTGGTCTCCTCGCTGGACGAGGCCGGACAGGTCGTGACCCGCAAGGAACCGGTGCCACTGACGGTCGCGATGCCCGCCGTGGAGGAGGTCCCATGACCATGTCGCGCGTCGTGTCGGAGTCGTTGGTGGCGGTGGGGCTCGACCCCTCGTACGTGGCGGCGGTGGTACGTACCGCCATCGCGGAGGACCTCGCCGGCGGGGTCGACGTGACGTCGGCGGCGACGGTTCCGGCCGACCAGCGCAGCGTCCTTGACCTGGTCGTGAGAGGGGACGGCGTCGTGGCGGGCGGGCCGGTGGCCGCGGCGGCCTTCGACGTCGTGTCCGACGGCGGCACGCTGTCGACGCTGGTCACCCCCGACGGCACCCGGGCCTCCCGGGGGACTGTTGTGCTGACCGCAACCGGTCTGACGCGAGACCTGCTGACGGCGGAGCGTACGGCGCTGAACCTGTTGTGCCATCTGTCCGGCATCGCGACGGCGACGGCAGCGTGGGCTCAGGCGCTGGAAGGGTCGCGGACGAAGGTACGTGACACCCGCAAGACCACACCGGGGCTGCGGGCGCTGGAGAAGTACGCCGTCCGGTGCGGTGGTGGCGTGAACCACCGGATGTCGCTGTCGGACGCCGCGCTCGTGAAGGACAACCACGTCGTGGCCGCCGGCGGCGTCCAGCAGGCGTTCGCCGCGGTCCGCGAGATGTGGCCGGACCTGCCGGTGGAGGTCGAGGTCGACTCCCTGGACCAGCTCGACGAGGTGCTGGCAGCCGGTGCGGACCTGGTGCTGCTGGACAACTTCACGCCGGCCCAGATGCGCGAAGCCGTGCAGCGCAACACCGGTCGCGGCGCCCGGGCACTGCTGGAGGCCTCCGGAGGTCTCACCCTCGCGGACGCACCAGCCGTGGCCGCCACCGGCGTGGACTACGTCGCCGTGGGAGCCCTCACCCACTCCGCCCCCGTCCTCGACATCGGCGCCGACCTCCGCCCCACTTCCCCATGAAGTCCCCTACTGACTCGCTCCGCTCGCCAGCGGGGGCCCAGCCCCGCGGTGCACTAGACGCACCGCTCGCGCCCCCGTCCCTGGAGGACCCGACATGCTGCTGGCGATAGACGTGGGAAACACCCAGACGGTGATCGGCCTTTTCGAGGCCGACGAGCTGGTGCGGTCCTACCGGATCAAGACCGACTCCCGCTCCACCGCCGACGAGTTCCGGCTCACGTTCCGGGGCCTGCTGCGCGACGACCCGGACGTCACAGGTGTTGCGCTCTGCTCGACGGTCCCCGCCGTGCTGCGCGAGATGCGCGCGATGCTGGAGCGCTACTACGAGCACGTACCGCACGTCATCGTGGAGCCCGGCGCCAAGACCGGTGTGCCGGTTCTGATGGACAACCCCAAGGAGGTCGGCGCCGACCGGATCGCCAATTCCCTCGCGGCGTTCACTCTGTACGGCGGCCCGTCGATTGTCGTCGACTTCGGTACGTCGACCAACTTCGACGTCATCTCCGCGAAGGGCGAGTTCATCGGTGGCGCGCTGGCGCCCGGGGTCGAGATCTCCCTCGATGCGCTGGCCCAGCGGGCGGCCCAGCTGCGCAAGGTCGAGTTCGTCGCGCCGCGTACCGTCATCGCCAAGAACACCGTGGAAGCGTTGCAGTCAGGTTCCTTGTACGGCTTCGCCGGTCAGATCGACGGAATCGTCACGCGGATGATCGCCGAGCTGGGCACACCGGTGACCGCGGTGATCGCGACCGGTGGGCTGGCGCCGTTCGTCATCCCCGAGGCCGCCACGATCACGGCGCACCGCCCCGACCTCACGCTGCAGGGCCTGCGCCTGGTGTACGCGAAGAACGCCTGACGTCGGAGGCAGGGTCAGCGCAGGAGGCTGCGATAGGCGGCCGTGACGTAGGGCAGCTCGAAGGTGTTGCGCCCTGCCAGGTCCGGGTGCGTCGTGGCGAGGTCGCGTACGGCGGCAAGCACCTCGTCGCGGCGGGGGCTGAGACGCACGTACGAGAACGTCGAGACGAGTCCGACCAGCGAGTCGACCGTGAGCGACACCTGGTGGGCGAACACTGCGCGTTCCGGTTCGGTGAAGCGCGTGCTGACCACCGTCCCCGCCGACTCGAGCGATGCCGGGGTGCGCAACGCAGCGGCGACGTTGTCCGACTCCCGAGCGGCCCGAAGGGTGTCCTCGCCGCCGATGAGGCCCGACAGCGCCGCCACCCACGGCACCGAGTCGTCGCGCAGGTTCCACAGCAGTCCCAGGATCCCGCCGGGAACCAGCACTCGCGCGAACTCCGCGACCGCGGCGCCCGGTTCGAACCAGTGCCACGCCTGCCCGGCCACGACGGCGTCGACGGAGGAGTCGGGCAGCGGTACCGACTCCGCCGACCCGGCGAGCACCGACACGCCGGGAAGCGCGCCGGCGAGCTGGTCGCGCATCCCGGCATCGGGCTCGACCGCGGTGACGTCCAACCCTTCGGCGACGAGCACCGTGGTCAGTGCCCCCGTACCAGCACCGACGTCGAGAACCCTTGTCACCTCGACCGTTTCAGCGGTCAGGACCCACTGGATCGCCTCGCGCGGGTACGTCGGCCGGAACCGGGCGTACGCCCCCGCCTCGGCGCCGAACGAGAGTCGGCGGGTCTCGTGGTCCACGGTCCGTTCCGACACCCTCGGCTCCGTCGGCTCCGGGGATTCATTCATGGGGACGACGTTACCTGCGGCCCGGGAGCCGGCTCCCGGCCTCCCACGAGAGCGGGCCATCCGGGACCGGCGGGTATGTTGGGGCGCGAACGGTGCGTCCAACGCACCGCGGGGATGGGGCCGCTCACGAGCGGAGCGAGGCAGTAGGGGACTTCATCCCGGAAACGGGGGCGGACGGACCGAGCTCGCCGCGCCGATATCCTTCCGGCATGAGTGAACCGGGCGCCGGCCCTGCTGACGACGCGCGTGCTGCCACAGCTGAGGACGCGGCGCTGGGCGAGGGGGACCTGCCGGAACAGCTGCGGGTGCGGCGGGAGAAGCGGGCGCGGCTGCTGGACTCCGGCCGGGACCCGTACCCGGTGACGGTGCCGATCACCGACACCATCGCCGGAGTGCGCTCGAGATACCCGGACCTGCCCGTCGACACCCGGACCAGCGACCGGGTCGCGGTCGCCGGCCGGGTGATGTACATCCGCAACGGCGGCAAGCTGTGCTTCGCGACGCTGCAGGCCGGCGACGGTACGCAGCTGCAGGCGATGCTGTCCCAGGACAAGGTCGGCGACCAGTCGCTCGCGGACTGGAAGGCCGATGTGGACCTCGGCGACCACGTCGTGGTCGACGGCGAGGTGATCACCTCACGGCGCGGCGAGCTCTCGATCCTCGCCAGCACCTGGCAGCTCGCGGCGAAGGCGTTGCGCCCACTCCCGGTGGCGCACAAGGAGATCGGCGAGCAGACCCGGGTGCGCCAGCGCTACGTCGACCTCGTCGTACGCCCGGCGGCCCGCGAGATGGCCCGGACGCGGATCGGCACGGTCGCGTCCCTGCGCGAGAGCCTTTCCGCCCGCGACTTCCTCGAGGTCGAGACCCCCATGCTGCAGACCTTGCACGGCGGTGCCGCGGCGCGCCCGTTCGTCACTCACGCCAACGCGTACGACATCGACCTCTTCCTGCGGATCGCTCCGGAGCTGTTCCTCAAGCGCTGCGTCGTCGGCGGGATCGACCGGGTATTCGAGATCAACCGGAACTTCCGCAACGAGGGGGCCGACTCCACCCACCAGCCCGAGTTCGCGATGCTGGAGTTCTACCAGGCGTACGGCGACTACAACTCCGTAGCCGTCCTCACTCGCGAGCTGATTCAGGAAGCAGCGCAACGGGTCTGCGGCGGTCTGCTCGTCACGCACCATGACGGCACCGTGCACGACCTGGCCGGTGACTGGCCCAGCATCTCGATGTACCCCGCGGTGTCGGCGGCCGTCGACCTGGACATCACCCCGGACACACCGCTGCGCGAGCTGCGCGACCTCGTGGCTGCCGCGGGCATCGAGGCCGCGCCCGGCTGGATCACGGGGAAGTACGTCGAGGAGCTGTTCGAGCACCACGTGGCCCCGTCGTTCACCGGTCCGACGTTCGTCCGCGACTTCCCGCTGGACATGTCGCCACTGGTGCGGGCCCACCGCGCCGAGCCCGGGGTCGTGGAGAAGTGGGACCTCTACGTCGACGGCTTCGAGCTCGCCACCGGCTATTCCGAGCTCATCGACCCGGTGCTGCAGCGTGAGCGCTTCGTGGCGCAGGCACTGCTCGCGGCGCAGGGCGACCCGGAGGCGATGCACGTCGACGAGGACTTCCTGCGGGCACTGGAGTACGGCATGCCGCCCACCGGCGGGGTGGGGATGGGCATCGACCGGTTGCTGATGGCGCTGACCGGACTCGGCATCCGCGAGACGATCCTGTTCCCGCTCGTGAAACCGGAATGAGCACAACCGGAGTGAGTGGAAGCGGAGTGAGTGGAAGCGGCACGGGAGGGTTCGACAACGGTCGAGCCGGAACGGGCGTCGGCGCGGCGAGCCCGGCCGACGTCGAGGCGAGGCTGGTCGTACGCCGCGGGCGTACCTCCGACGTGCGGCGCATCCGCGAGCTGATCGATACGTATGCCCCGGAACGCCGATTGCTGTCCAAGGCCACGGTGACCTTGTACGAGTCGGTGCAGGAGTTCATCGTCGCCGAGCGAGGTGGCGAGGTGATCGGCTGTGGTGGCCTGCACGTGATGTGGGAGGACCTCGCTGAGGTTCGTACGCTCGCGGTCGAGCCCAGTGTGCACGGGCAGGGCATCGGCGGCGTCCTGCTCGACCGACTGATCGAGCGAGCCACCCGGATCGGTGTGAAGCGGGTGTTCTGCCTGACGTTCGAGACCGCCTTCTTCACCCGTCACGGGTTCCACGAGATCGAAGGCACCCCGGTGGACCACGACGTCTTCGCGCAGCTGCTGCAGTCCTACGACGAGGGCGTTGCGGAGTTCCTCGAGCTCGAGCGGGTCAAGCCCAACACCCTCGGGAACCACCGCATGCTGCGGGTGCTCTGACTCCGAGGGGACCGCGCCATAGGAATCGCCCGAAGCCTTTGACAGTGCAGCCTCTGACACGGACTGTCGCAACCGCCACACTGTGTGCGTGAGCTGTCGGCGTGCGTGTCCGGGTGCGCGAGGAACCGGGCGCCGCGTTGAACAAGGCCACCGCGATGAACATGGCCAACGCGATGACAGTGCTGCCGCGATGAAGCGGCAACCGCGATGACGTTGCTGCGCAGCGACCTCGCGCCACCCCGGCGCACGCTGGTCGATATCTTCCTGCAGACGGTACGTGACTGCCCGGACGAGCCGGCGCTCGACAACGGCGCACGAGTCCTCACGTACTCGGAGTTCAGCGAGGCCACCGACGAGCTCGCGGCCCGGCTCGGCGAGACCGGGGTCGGGATCGGTGACCGGGTCGGGGTGCGCATCCGGTCGGGCACCACCGATCTCTACGTCGCGATCATGGCCATCCTGCTGGCGGGCGCGTCGTACGTCCCGGTCGACGCCGACGACCCCGAGGAACGGGCGCGCACGGTGTTCCGGGAGGCCCGGGTCGCCGCGGTCGTGGGCGACGACCTGGCCATCACGACAAGGCGACAACAGCCGGCGCGGTCCGGCCCGTCGCTGCCCTCACCCACCGACGACGCCTGGGTGATCTTCACGTCGGGTTCGACCGGTGCGCCCAAGGGCGTCGCGGTGACGCACCGCTCGGCGGCCGGGTTCGTCGACGCCGAGGCGCGGCTGTTCCTGCGGGCGCGACCGATCGGCCCGGGCGACCGCGTCATGGCCGGGCTCTCGGTCGCGTTCGATGCGTCGTGCGAGGAGATGTGGCTGGCCTGGCACAACGGGGCCTGCCTGGTCCCGGCCCCGCGCTCCCTGGTGCGCAGCGGGATGGACCTCGGGCCGTGGCTGACCGCCAACGACATCACGATCGTGTCGACCGTGCCGACCCTCGTCGCGCTGTGGCCGCCGGAAGCGCTGGCCGCGGTACGCCTGCTGATCCTCGGCGGGGAGGCATGCCCGCCCGAGCTGGGTGCGCGGCTGGTGTCCCCGCAGCGGGAGGTTTGGAACACGTACGGCCCGACCGAGGCGACCGTCGTGGCCTGCGCGGCCCGGCTGGACGGCGCCTCACCGGTGCGTATCGGGCTACCACTGGACGGGTGGGACCTCGCGGTCGTCGACAGCGCCGGCGTGCATGTCGCGCCCGGCGAGGACGGCGAGCTGATCATCGGAGGGATCGGGCTCGCCCGGTATCTCGACCCGGCCAAGGACGCCGAGAAGTACGCGTCCATGCCCCGGCTGGGCTGGGACCGGGCTTACCGCAGCGGCGACGTGGTGCGCTACGACGAGTCCGGGCTGATCTTCGTCGGACGGGCCGACGACCAGATCAAGCTCGGCGGTCGCCGGATCGAGCTCGGCGAGATCGACAACGCGCTGCTGGCCCTGCCCGGCGTGACGGGAGCGGCCACCGCGGTACGCAGCACCGCGTCGGGGCTCAAGATCCTCGTCGGCTACATCGCGGTGGCCCCGGACTTCGACTCCTCGGCTGCGCTGGAGCAGCTGCGCGGCAGCCTGCCGGCCTCGCTCGTCCCGCGCCTGGCGCAGGTCGACACGCTGCCGACCCGTACCTCGGGCAAGATCGACAGAGATGCGCTGCCCTGGCCGCTGGCGAGCCTGGAGACCAGCGCGGCAGCGCCGCTGGTGCTGGAGGGAACCGCGGCGTGGGTGCAGCAGCTCTGGTCGGACATCCTCGGCGCGACCGTCACCTCCCAGACCGACGACTTCTTCGACCTCGGCGGCGGCAGCCTGGCCGCCGCCCAGCTTGTCTCGTCGCTGCGGACGCGCTTTCCCGAGGTCACCGTGGCCGACGTCTACGACCATCCGGGCATCGTCGACCTCGCCGCGACGCTGGACGACATGGCAGCGCCGGCGTCGCGTACGAACCGGGCGGTGTACCCGGTGCCGCTGCGGACCCAGGCCGGGCAGATCCTGCTGACGATCCCGCTGCGCACGCTGAGCGGACTTCGCTGGCTGATCTGGACCGCCGCGGGCAACAACATCGCTGCCGCCATGTTCGACATCCATTGGCTGCCGACCCTGTCGTGGTGGTGGATCGTCGTGGGCTGGTTGCTGCTCGTCCTGGCCCCGGGCCGGATGACGCTGAGCGCGCTGGGAGCCCGGCTGCTGCTGCGCGGGGTGCAGCCCGGCGCGTACCCCCGCGGTGGTTCGGTGCACCTGCGGCTCTGGCTGGCCGAGCGGCTGGCCGACGAGCTGGGTGCGACCAACCTGGCCGGGGCGCCGTGGATCCGGCAGTACGCGAGGGCCCTCGGCGCCTCCGTCGGTCACCACGTCGACCTGCACTCGATCCCGCCGGTCACCGGGATGCTCGTGCTGGGCGACGCCTGTTCCATCGAGCCCGAGGTCGACCTCACCGGACACTGGCTCGACGGCGATGTGCTCCACATCGGGCGGATCGAGGTCGGGCCAGACGCCCGGGTGGGCGGGCGCAGCACGCTCGGGCCCGGGGCCAAGGTCGGGGAGGGCGCGGAAATCGCTCCTGGGTCGGCCGTCCTGGGGGTCGTACCGCCCGGTGAGCGGTGGTCCGGCGCACCGGCGCGCGGCCGTGGCCCAGCCCGCGGCCCCTGGGGTGAGGGTCGCCCTGAGAACCGGCCGATCTGGCTGGTCGGCTACGCCGCGAGTGCCGTGGCCCTGTCGCTGCTGCCGCTCCTTGCCGTCCTTGCCGGTATCGCCGTCGCCGCCAGGTCGATCAGCACCGCGGACACGCTGCGCGACGGGGTGGTACGCGCTCTGGCATGGCTGCCGCTGGCGACCCTCGTCGGGCTCGTGGCGCTGGCGGTGCTGATCTGGGTGGCGGTACGGCTGCTGGCCATCCGCCTGGTCAGCGGGCCGCACCCGATCCACGGGCGGCAGGCCTGGCAGGCCTGGTCCACGCTGCGGGTGCTGGACGAGGCGCGGACCTGGCTGTTCCCGCTGTACTCCAGCGCCCTCACCCCGATCTGGCTGCGCGCGCTGGGGGCCCGCGTCGGCCGGCAGGTGGAGGCCTCGACGGTGCTGCTGATCCCGCGGCTCACGTGGGTCAACGACGGCGCGTTCCTCGCCGACGACACGCTGCTCGGTGGGTACGAGCTCGGCGGCGGGTGGCTGCGGGTCGAGCAGGTCAAGATCGGCAAGCGGGCGTTCGTCGGCAACTCCGGCATGGCGGCGCCGGGCCGCAAGGTGCCCAAGGGCGGACTGGTCGCAGTGCTCTCGGCGGCTCCGCGCCGCGGCAAGGCCAAGGCCGGGACTTCCTGGCTGGGCAGCCCGCCCACCAAGCTGCGCCGTCCCGGACGGGTCACCGACGACAGTCGTACGTACGACCCTCCGACCCGGCTGAAGGTGGCGCGGGCGCTGGTGGAGCTGTGCCGGCTCGTCCCGGTGATGGTCGGCCTCGTGATCGGGCTGGGAGTCGTCGTGGCTCTGGACCTGCTGGCCGACCGGTTCGGATGGTGGGCGGCGGCACTGCTGTCCGGGCTCGTGATGATCACCGCAGCCACCGTCGCGGCCGCAGTGACCACGGCGGCGAAGTGGGTGCTGGTGGGGCGGCTGCGCCCCGGCGACCATCCGCTGTGGAGCTCGTTCGTGTGGCGCAACGAGCTCGCTGACACGTTCGTGGAGTGCGTGGCGGCGCCGTGGTTCGCGCGCCCGGCGACTGGTACCCCGGTGCTCACGATGTGGCTGCGCTCCCTCGGCGCCCGGATCGGGCGGGGCGTCTGGTGCGAGACGTACTGGCTCCCGGAGGCCGACCTGATCCACCTGCAGGACGGGGTGACGGTGAACTCCGGCTGCGTGGTTCAGACGCACCTGTTCCACGACCGCGTGCTGAGCATGGACACGGTCACCCTGCGCGTGGGGTCCACGCTCGGTCCCAACGGGGTCGTCCTGCCTGCCGCGACGCTGGGCAAGCATGCGACAGTCGGGCCCGTGTCGTTGGTCATGCGGGGAGAGTTCGTGCCCGACAATTCCCGCTGGATCGGGAACCCGATCGGTCCCTGGATCGACGACGACCCCAGCGGAGCCGGGTCGTGACGTCGGCGCGGCCGGCCGGCTACTTCCCGCACAGCGGCGACCTGTCGTACGACGTCGACCACTACGACCTGCGCCTGGCCTACGACGTGGACTCCAACCAGGTACGGGCCCGCGCCGTCCTGCACGTCGTCGCGAACACCGACCTGCGGGCGCTGCGGCTGGACCTGGTCGGCCTGCGCGTGACCAAGGTGCAGGTCGAGGGCACGCCGGCCGTGACGTACGCGGCCCGGCGCCACCACCTGGTGCTGCGGTTCGGGCGGACGGTCAAGTCGGGACAGCACCTGCGGCTGACGATCATGTACCAGGGACGACCCGCCGCCATCGGGTCCGGCAGCGACGAGATGGGCTGGGAGGAGCTGGACGACGGCGTGCTGGTGGCCGGGCAGACCAACGGGGCGCCGTCGTGGTTCCCCTGCAACGACCGGCCCAGCAACAAGGCCCGGTACCGTTTCGAGATCACCGTGGCATCGACGTACCACGCGCTCGCCAACGGTGTGCTGACCCAGAGTCGGCGCGGTGCCAGCACCACGACGTGGGTGTACGAGCAGAGCGAACCGATGGCGACCTACCTCGCGACCGTGCAGATCGGCAGGTACACGACCCTGGCGGTGCCGGGTGCGTCCGTACCGATGTCCGCGGTGCTGCCGGACCGGCTGATCCACAGGTACGGCAACGCTTTTAGCCGACAGCCCGAGATGCTGGTGTTCTTCGAACGGCTGTTCGGGCCGTACCCGTTCCCGGCGTACACCGTCGTCGTGACCGCGGACGACCTCGAGATCCCCCTCGAAGCGCAGGGCATGTCGGTGTTCGGCGCCAACTTCCTGACCGGTGGCTGGGACAACGTGCGGCTGGTGGCGCACGAGCTGTCGCACCAGTGGTTCGGCAACAGCCTCACGCTCGCGGACTGGAGCGACATCTGGCTGCACGAGGGCTTCGCCTGCTACTGCGAGTGGCTCTGGTCGGAGGAGTCCGGCGCAAGGTGCGCCGACGTGCGGGCCCGCGAGCACTGGGCCCGGCTGGCCGGCAAGTCGCAGGACCTGCTGCTGGGTGATCCCGGGCCGGACGACATGTTCGACGACCGGGTCTACAAGCGGGGTGCGTTGCTGCTGCACGCGCTGCGGCTCACCGTCGGCGACGAGGCCTTCTTCGTGCTGCTGCGGTCCTGGGTCAGCACGAATGCGTACGGCAACGTCACGACCGCCATGTTCGTCGCTCACTGCGAGGCGGCGAGCGGTCAGTCGTTGCAGGACCTGTTCCGGCCCTGGCTCACCGGGCGTGCGTTGCCGGCGCTGCCGTCCGTACCCGCAGCTCCGGGCGGGCCGCACTCAGCACCGTGACCGCGCCGACATGGCCGGGCCCGAGCTCGAGGTCGTACATCCACACCGGTCCGGGCAGTGCCGGCCACCGCGCCGTCGGCCACTCCAGCACCTCGGGCGGGTGCCCGGGCGGGCCGAGGCGCACCTCCCGTGGGTCGACGCCCAGCCCGTGACCGGTGGCCTTGAGCAGCGACTCCTTGCGCACCCAGGTCCGGGTGCGGTCCGCGTCGCTGGTGACGTGTTCGCGGGGGTGGAGCGCTACGTCGGCGAAGCCGGCGAACGACGCGGCGCCGTCGGGCTCGACGTCGACGCCGACCGGACCGGCATCGGTCACGGCGACGACGACGAGTGCGCCGGCCCGGCTCAGGCTCACGTGTGGAGGCGTACGCCTGGTTCCGATGCGGGCTAATGGCCGACCGTGCTCATTGCTGCCGCACCGCGGGCACAGCGACCCGGTCCCCACGCTCGCCGGGCTCACGGCGCAGTACGCGGCGACGGCACTGCGCAGCAGCGCGCGCGCGTCGACCCCGGAGCCCCAGCTCACCACCAGCACCTGGCAAGTCTGGCCGTCGCAGTGCCACGAGGCATCAAGACCTGGCACCAGCCGGCTCTCGTCGATCATGGGGTGGGCGTCGGTTCTGCCCGGAAAAGCGCACTCAAACCCATGATCAGCGGAGCGAACCGAAGGCATGGGTGGGGTGTTGTTGCGGGGATTGTTTGGCGCTTTGCGCGTCCTGCTACGGTCTGCCACAATTACGGCGGACAATTCTCGGAAGTACGACTATTGCGCTAGCAGATGAATGAGGAGAATCACATGGCACAAAAGGTTCAGGTCGTGCTCGTGGATGACCTCGACGGCGGGGCGGCAGACCAGACTTTGACGTTCTCCTTTGCCGGACTCTCGTACGAGATCGACCTGTCGGACAAGAATGCCGACGAGTTCGCCGCCGCCATGGCCACGTACATCGGGCACGGCCGCCGCGTCGGCTCGAGCGCACGGCGAGCCCGCCGGAGCACCAGCAAGACCAACCCCACGGTTATCCGGGAATGGGCGAAGGCCCAGGGCATCGAGGTCAATGAGCGCGGCCGGATCAGCGCCGAGCTGCGGGGCCGGTACGAGGCCGCGCACCGCTGAAGCCCGTCGTGACCGGAACACGCGGACCCGGGTCGCTCGGCCGGAATTGGGCCGGCGGCATTTCCTGGAGGGACTCGTGATCCTGGCGACCCGGTCCGACGGTCTTGTGATCGATGACGACGTCGCACGAATCGACGGGGACGCCGTCTTCGCGTGGCTGTCGATCGAGTCGTACTGGGCGCGGGGGCGTCCCCGGGAGGTCATCGCTCGCTCGCTGGCCGGCTCCCGGGTGTTCGGGGTGTACGACCACCAGGGCCAGGTCGGCCTGGCACGAGCCGTGACGGACCGGGCGACGTACGCCTGGGTCTGCGACGTGATCGTCGACGCCGAGCACCGGGGCAGGGGCATCGGGAGCTGGCTGGTCCGCGAGGTCGTGGCGTCCCTGCGGGCCGACGGGGTCGCGCGCGTGGTGCTCGCGACCCGTGACGCCCACGAGGTCTACCGACGGCTCGGGTTCGGGCCGCTGCGCGCCCCTGACACCTGGATGGAGATCGACGAGCGGCCCACGCGGCCCCCGGCGAGCCGCTGACCGCGCCGGGACGCGGGGCAGCAACGCCCGGACCCGTTCGCCGCGAGCGGAACGCGGGTGGAACACACGGACGGTCCGGGGCGGTTGCGCACGTCAAGAACCCGTCAGGTCCGCCGACTACCATGGATGGACCAGAGTCGTCGGTCCGGGCAGTTCGGGTCCGCCGTGCGGGGTGAGGAGACGAGCACATGTTCGAGAGGTTCACGGACCGCGCGCGCCGGGTCGTCGTGCTGGCGCAAGAAGAGGCCCGCATGCTCAACCACAACTACATCGGGACCGAGCACATCCTGCTCGGCCTGATCCACGAGGGCGAAGGGGTCGCGGCCAAGGCGCTGGAGTCCCTCGGCATCTCGCTGGAGGCCGTACGCCAGCAGGTCGAGGAGATCATCGGCCAGGGTCAGCAGGCGCCCAGCGGGCACATCCCGTTCACGCCGCGCGCCAAGAAGGTCCTCGAGCTCAGCCTGCGCGAGGCGCTGCAGCTCGGCCACAACTACATCGGCACCGAGCACATCCTGCTCGGCCTGATCCGCGAGGGCGAGGGCGTCGCCGCACAGGTGCTCGTCAAGCTCGGGGCAGACCTGAACCGCGTGCGTCAGCAGGTCATCCAGCTGCTCAGCGGCTACCAGGGCAAGGAGCCGGCAGCTGCCGGCGGCCCGGCCGAGGGCACCCCGTCGACCTCGCTGGTCCTTGACCAGTTCGGCCGCAACCTGACCCAGGCTGCTCGCGAGAGCAAGCTTGATCCGGTCATCGGTCGTGGCAAGGAGATCGAGCGGGTCATGCAGGTGCTGTCGCGCCGTACCAAGAACAACCCGGTCCTGATCGGGGAGCCCGGCGTCGGCAAGACCGCGGTCGTGGAGGGCCTGGCCCAGATGATCGTCAAGGGCGAGGTGCCCGAGACGCTCAAGGACAAGCAGCTCTACACGCTCGACCTCGGTGCGCTCGTCGCCGGTAGCCGCTACCGCGGTGACTTCGAGGAGCGTCTGAAGAAGGTCCTCAAGGAGATCCGTACCCGCGGCGACATCATCTTGTTCATCGACGAGATGCACACGCTGGTCGGTGCCGGGGCCGCCGAGGGTGCGATCGACGCGGCCAGCATCCTCAAGCCGATGCTGGCGCGTGGCGAGCTGCAGACGATCGGCGCCACGACGCTGGACGAGTACCGCAAGTACGTCGAGAAGGACGCGGCGCTCGAGCGGCGGTTCCAGCCGATCCAGGTGCAGGAGCCGACGCTGGCCCACACCATCGAGATCCTCAAGGGCCTGCGCGACCGGTACGAGTCCCACCACCGGGTCTCCATCACCGACGCCGCCCTAGTGGCTGCGGCGACACTGGCCGACCGTTACATCTCCGACCGGTTCCTGCCGGACAAGGCCATCGACCTCATCGACGAGGCCGGCTCGCGGCTGCGCATCCGGCGGATGACCGCGCCGCCGGACCTGCGCGAGTTCGACGAGCGCATCGCCGAGGTGCGCCGCGAGAAGGAGTCGGCGATCGACTCCCAGGACTTCGAGAAGGCGGCAGCGCTGCGCGACAAGGAGAAGACGCTGCTCGCCGAGAAGGGGACCCGGGAGCGGGAGTGGAAGTCCGGGGACATGGACGTCGTGGCCGAGGTGGACGAGGAGCTCATCGCCGAGGTCCTTGCCGCATCCACGGGCATCCCGGTCTTCAAGCTGACCGAGGAGGAGTCGGCGCGGCTGTTGAACATGGAGGACGAGCTGCACAAGCGCGTCATCGGTCAGCAGCAGGCGATCAAGGCTCTCTCGCAGGCGATCCGCCGCACCCGGGCAGGCCTGAAGGACCCCAAGCGTCCCGGTGGCTCGTTCATCTTCGCGGGGCCCTCGGGCGTCGGGAAGACCGAGCTGTCCAAGACGCTCGCCGAGTTCCTGTTCGGTGACGAGGACTCCCTGATCTCGCTGGACATGAGCGAGTACTCCGAGAAGCACACGGTGTCCCGGCTCTTCGGGTCACCTCCTGGCTACGTCGGTTACGAAGAGGGCGGTCAGCTCACCGAGAAGGTACGCCGCAAGCCGTTCTCCGTCGTCCTGTTCGACGAGGTGGAGAAGGCGCACCCGGACATCTTCAACTCGTTGCTGCAGATCCTGGAGGACGGTCGGTTGACCGACAGCCAGGGCCGGGTCGTCGACTTCAAGAACACCGTCATCATCATGACGACCAACCTCGGGACGCGAGAGCTGTCGAAGGGCCAGAACCTGGGGTTCTCCGGCGCGGACGACAGCAAGTCCAGCTACGAGCGTATGAAGAACAAGGTGCACGACGAGCTCAAGCAGCACTTCCGGCCCGAGTTCCTCAACCGCATCGACGACACCATCGTGTTCCACCAGCTGACACCGGACGAGATCGTGACGATCGTCGACCTGATGA
>JANWJC010000073.1 GCA_025449595.1 Acidobacteriota bacterium
GTCACCCGTGAGAGCCTGATGTCGGACGTGTGGGACGAGAACTGGTTCGGATCGACGAAGACCCTCGACGTACACATCGCCTCGCTGCGCCGGCGGCTGTCGGAGGTCGCGGACGTCGTCGGTGCCGACCCTCCCGTCATCTCCACGTTGCGTGGGTACGGCTACCGGCTGGAGCGATCCGCAGCCTGACCGGCCCGCCGGAGGGCGTGTCTGCGTCGCCGGCTGTTCGACCGCTGCAAGGAGGGGGCCTCGGTGCGACAGGGGATCCTGCGCGTGGCGATCACCGCGACGATCGTGGCCCTGGCGCTGATGGCGGTCCCGCTCGCGGTCGCCGTCCGGCAGCTGTACTACTCCAACGAGAGCGGCGAGCTCGAGCGCGCCGCACTGCGAGCCGCCGCGGTCGTGGACCTGACTGACGCGACCGGCGCCTCCTTGCACGTGCCCGACATCGAGTCCGACATCGCACTGGCCGCGTACGACCGGTTCGGGCGCCGGGTCTCCGGCAACGGCCCGGTCTCCTCGGCCGAGGCCGCCCGCAGCGCGCAGGACGACAGCGTCGTGCAGGCCGATGTCTCCGGCAGCGTCGTGGTCTACGTCCCCATCGACAGCGGCAGCGAGACCGTCGGGGCGGTACGGGCCGCCGGCCCGGTCGGAGGGGTCTGGGCCAAGATCGCCGTGACCTGGGCCGCCATGCTGGGGCTCGGGATCATCGCTGTCGCCGTCGCGGTGGCCATCGCCCGGCGCCTGGCTCGCCGGCTTGCCACCCCCCTCGTGGCGCTGGCAGCGTCGGCCCAGACCCTCGGGGACGGCGACTTCTCGGTCCGGACCACCGCCAGCGGGGTACGCGAGATCGACCAGACCGCCGAGGCACTGAACAACACCGCCATCCGGCTGGGCACCATGGTCGAGCGCGAACGCCGGTTCTCGGCCAACGCCTCCCACCAGCTGCGGACCCCCTTGACCGCTCTGCGGCTGCGGCTGGAGAACGCGGCGGCCGAACCGGGCGGGCTGACCGCCGAGGTGGTCGCCGAGGCGCTGGAGTCCGCGGACGCACTGGAACGCACGATCGAGGAGCTGCTGCGGCTCGCGCGCGACGGCGACGGTCCCCGTCACGTACGAGACCCGCAGCCGATCGACGCGGTGATCCAGGACGCCGAGCGTCGCTGGTCGCCACAGCTGGCCACGACCGGGCGGGCGATGCGGATCCGCATCGACCCGGACCTCCCTCTCGTCGACTGCTCGACCAGCGCGATCGAGCAGATCCTGGACGTCCTGCTCGACAACGCGCTCAAGCACGGTCAGGGACCGGTGGAGGTCCTGGTACGAGACAGCGGAACGGCGCTGGCGCTCGCGGTCCGCGACTCCGGCGACGGGGTGCGCCCGGACGAGGATGTGTTCGCTCGCGGCTTCTCCGGCAACGGCGGGCACGGGATCGGACTGGCGCTGGCCCGGGAGCTCGCGGAGTCCCAGGACGGGCGGCTGCTGCTGACCCGCGCCTCACCCAGCACGGAGTTCACGCTGCTGCTGCCCACGTACCTCGAGGCGACGTGAGGTCACGCAGCGTGATCGAGCCGGTTGCGCGAACCCCATCGTTCATGATCGGTAGGCATCTGGTGAGGTCCGACTCGGCCATTTCGTGCGTCCCACGCACGAGGGCCGTGGCAGCAACCTCACGATTCGCCTACTGATCATGGAACCGCCCCGGCTCACCCCGCCGATCATGGGGTTGAGTGCGCTTCCCCCGTGGATCTGGGGTGGCTGGGTGGAGATGACAATGAGTGAACAGGCGGGCGGCCTCCAGGTCCGCCGCCTGCTCACTCCATGAAATTTTCGACGCCGCGGCTGCGGACTTGAGCCGTGTCACCCGCAAGCACCAACGCCCGCACCTCCGCCAGCGTCACTCATGGTGACGGAGCTCGCCCGGTCCGCAGTCCCCCGAGCGGACCGCCCGTACCCGCGCCGAGGCGAGTGCCGTGCCCGCGCCCCGAGCCACGCACGCCGTGCTCACGTCCACGCCACCGGCGTTCGAAGGAGCGGTGAAGGGAGCTGAGTTCCGTCCCTCATGGTGACTGTCGCGAGGTGCGCGGCGGGCTTGCGTAGGGTGTCGGCCGTGACCTCGCCCCGTCTGCGTCCGGCACTGCGCGAGCTGCCGTCGTACTCCCCCGGGAAGTCCGCCACCCAGGTCAACGAGCTGGCACCGTACAAGATGTCGAGCAACGAGAACCCGTATCCGCCACTGCCAGGGGTGCTGGAGGCGATCGCGGCGGCCTCGTCCACGTCGCAGCGCTACCCCGATGCCCGGTCCTCCGAACTGGTTGCGGTGCTGGCGGACCGGCTGGGAGTGCCAGCCGGGCACCTGGCCGCCAGCACCGGCTCGGTGGCAGTCCTCGCTCACCTGATGCAGATCACCTGCGACGCGGGGGACGAGGTCGTCTTCGCCTGGCGGTCCTTCGAGGCGTATCCGATCCTCGCCCGCATCGCCGGCGCGGTCCCGGTCCAGGTGCCGCTGCGGACCGACCTGCACCACGACCTGGACGCGATGGCGGCGGCCGTCACCGACCGGACCCGGATCATCCTGGTCTGCACGCCGAACAACCCGACCGGGCCGGTGGTACGCCAGCCGGACCTCGACGCGTTCCTGGCGCGGGTGCCCCCCGACGTGCTGGTCGTGGTCGACGAGGCCTACGTGGAGTTCGTACGGGACACCGCGGCGGTGGACGGGCTCGCGACGTACCGCGCGCACGAGAACGTCGCGGTGCTGCGCACGTTCTCCAAGGCGTACGGGCTGGCCGGGCTGCGCGTCGGGTACGCCGTCTCGCACGAGCCGGTGGCGGCGGCGCTGCGCAAGGTCGCGACGCCGTTCGGGGTCTCCGCGGTCGCGCAGGCCGCTGCCGTCGCGTCGCTGGCGGCCGAGCCCGCCCTGCTGGAGCGGGTGCAGGCCGTGGTGCAGGAGCGGTCCCGGGTCGTCGCGGGGCTGCGCGACCAGGGCTACGACATCGCCCAGGCCGAGGGCAACTTCGTGTGGCTGGCCCTTGGGACCCGCACCCAGGAGTTCGCCGAGGCGTGTGCCGAGGTCAACCTGGCGGTGCGCCCGTTCGGCGACGAGGGCGTACGCGTCACCATCGCCGAGCCCGCGGCCAACACCCGCCTGCTCTCCGTCACCCCGAAGTTCGCCCCAGAAGTCGTCCGCCAACTGCCTTGATCTTCCCTTTGGGAAGATCAAGGCAGTTCAACTGCACAATCCGACCCGAACCGGCGATCTTGCTCGAAGGGGGTTGCGCCATCGCCTGACGCTCAAGATCGCCCCTAAGGGAAGATCTTGGAAGCGGGTCAGGTGGCGATCTCGGGGAGGTCGTGGAGCTCGTTGCGGGTTCGGCGCTCGGCGGTGACCACCATCCCCACCCCGACGACGACTATCGCGCCGCCGAACAGCAGGGCGCTGCTGACGTTCTCCCCGTGCAGCAGGACCCCGAGGATCACGGCCACGACCGGGTTGACGTAGGCGTACGTCGAGACCAGGGACAGCGGCGCGTTGTCGATGAGCCAGACGTACGCGACGAAGCCCACGAGCGATCCGAACGTGATCAGGTACGCCAGTGCCCAGAGGCTGCGGGCGCTGATCATCGAGAAGTCCCAGCGCTCCCCGATGGCCGTACCGATCACGATCATGAGCACCCCGCCGGCCAGCATCTCGAAGAACGTCAGCACGAGGGGGTCGCTCGGAGTCTGCAGCCGTGGTTGCAGAAAGCTGCCGACGGCCCAGCACGAGGACCCGGCCATGATCCCCAACGACCACCACAGCCGGGCGTCGCCCTGGCCGCCGCTGGACTGCGGCAGCAGCAGCACCGCGAGCCCGATCAGGCCGACGGCGACGCCGAGCCACGTGAGCAGCCGGGGCCGGTCGCCGCTGAAGGCGCGCAGGATCACGACCCACAGCGGCACGATCGCGACGATAAGGGCGGCGACCCCGGTCGCCACGTGCTGTTCCGCGTACGCCAGCATCCCCATCGCGCACACCAGCATCAAGAACCCGAGCAGGGCGCTGCTGGCGATCTCGCGGCGCGACACCCGAAGCACCCCGGGCCCGCGGCGTACGGCCAGGTACGTCCCGAGCAACAGCGCCGCGCTGAGGAACCGCACCCCCAGTGCCTGCAGCGCCGGCATCGGCTCCACCGTCACCGCGATCCCGAGGTACGTCGAGCCCCAGATCACGTACACCAGCGACAGCGAGACCCACACCCTCGCCGGGCTCGCCGTGGCCGTGTCCGGCACCAAAGTCCCCGTAGTCACGCCGACATCCTCCCCTGTTGACCCCGAAGTCAGCAGCCAAGGGTCGGGATGAAGTCCGCCTACTGACTCGCCCGCTCATCAGCGGGCCCAGCCCCGCGGTGCCCTAGACGCACCGTTCCCGCCCCAACCACCCCCGAAAACGACCCCAGAAGCCGTGTGAGTACGGGGCCGCCGGGCCGACCGAAAACCGGGGGAGGAGCATGGGTGAGGAACTGACAACCACAAGCAGGGGAGGCACCACATGCCCACACGGACCGCTCACACCGCTTGGACCGGAACGCTGTTGGAGGGATCGGGTCAGGTCGACCTGGTCAGCAGCGGCGTCGGATCGTACGAGGTCTCCTTCCCCAAACGAGCCGCTGACGAGGCCGGTGGTACGACCAGCCCGGAGGAGCTGATCGCCGCTGCGCACTCCGCGTGCTTCGCGATGCAGCTGTCCGCGGTGGTCGCGGACGCCGGCGGTACGCCGCGAGAGCTCGACGTGACGGCCGACGTGTCCCTGGGCCCGGACAAGCCCTCCGGTTTTCGCATCACAGGGATCAAGCTGACGGTTCGCGGGAAGGTCGACGGCCTCGACGCCGACGGCTTCCTCAAGGCCGCCGAGACAGCCAAGCTCGGCTGCCCGGTGAGCAAGGCGCTGACTGGCGTGGACATCACGCTGGACGCAGCGCTGGCCTGAGCAGCAGCCGCGCCGGGTCCGAACACCCCGGCCTGCCGGGAAGTGGGGCGGCCAAGGGGCTTCAGCCCGCGATCTGCTGCGCTCGTGCGATCACCGCGTCGAGCATCGCCGGGGTGAGCCGGCCGGTGAAGGTGTTCTGCTGGCTCACGTGGTAGCAACCCAGCAGCGTCAGGGTGCGTCCGTCGGGGTGGGGTACGACCACCTCGGCGCCGTGCCCGAAGCGCGGCAGGGGCCGCGGTAGTGAGAACCCGGCACGGTCCAGCACGCCGAGCAGTGCCTGCCACCCGAAGCCGCCCAGGACCAGGGCGACCCGCACGGTCGGCCCGAGCAGCTCGAGCTCCCGGGCGAGGTACGGGCTGCAGGTGTCCCGTTCCTGCGGCGTCGGCTTGTTCTGCGGCGGGGCGCAGTGCACGGGCGCGGTGATCCGGACCCCGGTCAGCACCAGCCCGTCGTCGGCGGACACCGACAGCGGCTGCGAGGCGAGCCCGGCCCGGTGCAGCGCGGCGAAAAGCACGTCACCGCTGCGGTCCCCGGTGAACATCCGCCCGGTCCGGTTCGCGCCATGCGCCGCCGGTGCCAGCCCGACCACCAGGATCCGCGCGTCAGGCGCCCCGAGGCTGGGGACCGGACGACCCCAGTACGTCTGGCCCGCGTACGACGCCCGTGGCGCGGCCGCGACCGCCTCCCGCCAGGCCACCAGCCGCGGGCAGGCCCGGCACGTGGTGACCAGCTCGTCCAGCGCCCCGATCGTCGCCACCCCCGCCGCCCGCGACGGCGCGTCCCGCGCGTCCCGTCCGGCCCGAGCCGCGGTCACGTCGGCGCGCCGGCCAGGGCTGGGGCGCCGCGCGGCCGGAAGCCCCACCACGACACCGCGGCCCCGATCAGGCACAGGGCAGCCGCGGCGAGGACGGTACGGCCGTACCCGGCCACGAACCCGGGGCTGCCGGTCAGCGAGTCACCGGCCAACCCGCCCAGCAGGGGTAGGGCCGCGATCGCGGCCAGTCCGGCGATCCGGGCCACCGCGTTGTTCACGCCGGACGCACCCCCGGCGTGCGGGCCCGACACGTCGGCGAGCGCGGTCGTGGTCACCGGCGCGACGACCAGCGCCAGCCCGAGCCCGAACACGATGACTCCGGGCAGCACCCCGCTCAAGTACGACGAGCGCTCATCGATGCGCGACAGCAGCGTGAACCCGACGGCGATGACCAGGCACCCGCCGGTGAGCAGGATCCGGGGACCGACCGTCGGGACCAGCCGCCCGACCCGCGAGGACAGCACCGCGAGGATCACCGTGAGCGGGACGGTGGCGGCACCGGCCTGCAGCGCGCTGTAGTCCAGCGCGACCTGCAGCAGGATGCTGAGCATGAACCCCGCGACGCTCAACGCTCCGTAGACAACGAAGGTCACGATGTTCGCGACCACGAAGCTGCGAATCTTGAACAGCTGCAACGAGAGCAGGGGCGGCGGCGCCAAAGTGCGCTCGCGTCGCGCCTCCAGAAGGACGAAGCCGGTCAGTACGACCGCACCTGCGCCGATGATCACCAGCGTGAGGGCCGTACCGAGCCGGACGATCTCGATCAGCGGTCCGACCAGCAGTGCCAGCCCGACGGTGATGAGGACCCCGCCCAGGACGTCGACCTGTCCCCTCAATGGTGCGTCGGTACGCATCCCGGGCAGGTCGGGGATGCCGCGGCGCGACAGCACCAGCGCGAGCACGACAAGTGGCGGGTTGATGAGGAAGGCCCAGCGCCACCCGGCGACACTGGAGTCCACCAGAGCTCCGCCCACGAACGGGCCCAGCGCCGTGAAGACACCGGAGAGCCCGGACCAGGCACCGATGGCGGCGCCCCGGTCGGCGTCGGTGAAAAGTGCGGACAGCAGCGCGAGCGAGGTCGGGACCAGCAGCGCCGCGCCGACGCCTTGCAGCAGCCGCGCGATGATCAGGACCAGCACGCTCGGGGCGAGCCCGCACAGGACCGAGGAGATGGCGAACACGACGAGCCCGGTCTCGAACACCCGGCGCTTGCCGAGCAGGTCCCCCAGCGATCCGCCCACCAGGACCAGCGACCCCAGCGTCAACAGGTAGCCGGAGACGATCCACTGTGCCGCCGTGAATCCGCCGCCGAGGTCGGCGTCGATGTGCGGCAGTGCGACGTTGACGATCGACCCGTCCAGGAAGGCAACACCGCTGGCGACGATCGTGGCGGCCACCGCGATCCGTCCCCGGCGTGACCGCAGCTGCAGTCGCGCCGCGTCGGTCACGTCCACACGGTACTGCCGCCCCTCCCGCGCGAGCCGGTCACGGGTTCTGCGGGGGCCGCGCGACGCAATCGGCCGGGAGGTGCCAGGATGCGCGAAGTGACGCATTCGCGACGTCGGTCGGGGTGATCCTCCGACGGGGGCCACGGTGCACCCGATCTGCCCGCAGGAGGTCCACCCATGACACTTGACGGCGGCCCTGAGCTCATCCAGCTGCTCACCCCCGAGGGGGAACGGCTCCATCACCCCGACTACGACGTCGACCTGAGCGCGGAGGAGCTGCGGGCGCTGTACCGCGACCTGGTGCTCGTACGACGCGTCGACACCGAGGCCACGGCCCTGCAGCGCCAGGGTGAGCTGGGTCTGTGGGCGCCGCTGCTGGGGCAGGAAGCGGCGCAGGTGGGGTCCGGTCGTGCGCTGGATCCGGGGGACTACGCCTTCCCGACGTACCGCGAGCACGGCGTCGCGTGGACCCGTGGGATCGACCCGCTGAC
>JANWJC010000074.1 GCA_025449595.1 Acidobacteriota bacterium
CACAGGCGTGAAACAGGTCGTGCGGTAGCGGCTACTGTTCGCGCGTGTTCCTGTCCGGACTGGGGTCGCTGGCTCGTCGGGTACGAGGTCTGCCGCCGCGGGACGTCCGGCAGGCGCGGTTCCTGACCGTGGCGTCGCTGTGCTGGGTCGTCCGTCACCGCGCCTGGTCGCCCTGGTATCTGGTGCGCTACCTGCGGTTGCTGCGACTTCGGCTGCGGCGCCCGGACATCGTGCTGGAGGGCATGATCTTCCTGGGCCGCCGCGTCACCCTCGACGCCCGCCGGCACTATGGCCGGCTGGTGATCGGACGTTGGGTTCACCTCGGGGACGAGAACCGCCTACGGGTCCATGAGGGCTCGATGCGGGTCGGCGACAAGGTCGTGTTCGGGCGCGACAACACGGTCAACTGCTACCTGGACATCGAGATCGGGGCGGCGAGCATCGTCGCGGACTGGGTGTATATCTGCGACTTCGACCATGTCTTCTCCGACGTCGCTGTGCCGATCAAGAACCAGGGGATCATCAAGTCGCCTGTACGGATCGGGCCGGACGTGTGGGTGGGGGCCAAGGCGTCGGTCCTGCGCGGCGCGAAGATCGGTCACGGGTCTGTCCGTGCCGCGCACACCGTGGTCCGCGGCGAGATCCCGGCGCTGTCGGTCGTGGGCGGGATCCCGGGCCGGGTGCTCAAGAACCGCAGTGAGGCGTATGAGACCGCCGCAGCCACGCGCGCCGCGCTGCGCGACATCGCGGACAAGACGGCGCGGGCGGCAGCGGGCGGCACCGACCAATGACATGGCGCAGCTCATCCCCGGAACAGGCGCGCGTCAAGCCAGGGCAACGGACCGTCACGGCGCCGCTGCGCCCACGCGAGCTGCTCGGCAGCGGCGCGGTCGCCCGACTCCAGTGCCGAGGCGAGGGCCCGGAAGTCGCCGTGGTGGTCGTGGTGCCGGGCGCGGGCGTACTCGGCGGCGGAGTCCTTGAAGACCATGAACGCCCAGTCGCTGGCTAGCGCCAGCAACCCGGTCCGCGCCAGCTGGTCGCGCACCGGATCGCGCGCCGCGACGGGTGTCCTGGCCAGCAGTGAGGACAGCTGCTGTGCGAGCTGCTGGTTCTCGGCGGCCAGGTCCGCGACGGCGGCACCGGACCAGACGCGCCAGTCCTTGCCGGACCCCCAGGAGCCGGGCCCGGGGTTGACCGACCCCGCGACCTGACCGGACGCTGTGGCCGCGGCGAGCGTCGTGACCCGCACCCCGGCGTCCGGCATCAGGCGCAGGACCCGTTCCAGCCACAGTGGTCCTTCGTGCCACCAGTGCCCGAACAGCTCGGTGTCGAAGGCCGCGACGGTCAGTGCCGGGCGGCCGTCGCGCTCGCTGCGCAGGTTCAGCAGACGTCGGCGTACGACCGCGACGAAGTCCTGCGCGTCCAGCTCGACGGCCGCCCGGGCGGCGGCACTGTCGTACGGCGCCTTCCGCAACGCCGGGGTCGTGGCGGTGGTCACCCGCCTGGGCCGGAAACCGCTGTCGTGGTGCAGGTCGTGGAAGTCCCGGTACCAGCGCCCGCCCGGATAGCCCTTGCGCGGTGACCACACCCGGTAGGTCACCTCGAGGTCGCGACCGAACGCGACGACGTCGCTGTCACCGGCGGTCCAGCCATCGGCGGTGGAGCGTCCGGCGGAGAGCAGGTTGGGACCGTCCACGAGGAAGTGACGCACGCCGGCATGGGCGTAGCCATGCTCCAGGCCCGGTCGGTATCCGCACTCCGGCGCCCAGATCCCCGCCGGTCGTCGACCGATGCGCGCGGTGGCGTCGTCCAGTCCGGCCTGCAGCGCGAACGCGTTGACCGGATCGGGCAGCAGCGGCGCGAACGCGTGCGTCGCGGGCCCGCCGAGCAGCTCGACGACCCCGGCATCCACCAACGGTCGCAGCACCGGTGACAGCCCGGCCGACCAACACCCCTCCGCCTGTGCGAGCGCGTCCTGGGAGGCTCGGAACTCCCTCCCGGCCACCTCCCGCAGCGCCGGTTCGGGACTTGCCGCGAGCTCCTCCGCGCGCAGCTGCCACGAACCCAGCCAGTGGTGGAAGCCGCGCCGGCAGTAGGGATCGTCGAGCTGCGCCGCCAGCACCGGCGTCACGGCCAGGGTCAGCAGGTCGGTGCGGCCCTCGGCTCCGAGCCGGGTGAGCAGGTCGAGGACCGGCAGGTAGGACGTGGCCCAGGCCTGGTGCAGCCACTCCTCACCCACCGGCCAGGCGCCGTGGTGTGCCAGCCAGGGCAGGTGGGTGTGCAGCACCAGTGCGAACGAGCCGATCTGCTCCGGTGGCTTCGCCATCACCGGGTCACGGACGTACGCCCAGGCCCACCAGGTCCTGGGCACCGACCGCACTGGCCGAAACGTGGAAGTCGGCGACGCTGCACGAGGCCACGAACCGGTCAATGTCCGCGGGCACCTGGCCCACGCCGGTCACCGCAGCGACCTGCGCCGCCACCAGCCCAGTTCCGTGGGTCCGCTCCCACTCCTGGATCCGGTCGCTGTGGTGCACCCCACCGACCGTCACCGACTGGAAGCCATTGTGCTGCAGCAGCTCTGCCAGCTGCTCCTCGTCGAGCTCCTGCGCGTGGAACGGGTTCGTGGGTCGCTCGCCCCGCCCGAGACCGGGGGAGAAGAGCGGTCGGTTCGGCGTGGTGACGGCGATCCACCCACCCGGTCGCAGCACCCGGGCGCACTCGCACAGGAAGCCCGGGAGGTCCCACAGGTGCTCCACCACCTGCAGACTCAGGATCAGGTCGACGGCGCCGTCGCGGACCGGCAGCGCGACGAGGTTGGCGCGTACCGAGGACACCGTGGGATACGCGGCAGCCGCGTGCCGGCTCGCGGCGTCGTCCAGCTCGAGCGCCAGCGTCATCCGCGGGCCGGCATCGCCCAGCAGCGCCGCGCCGTACCCCTCGCCGCTGCCGGCATCGACGACGACACCGCCGACCAGCTCGGCCCGGTAGTGCTCCCGCAGCCAGCGATAGCCGGCCTCGTGCCGCGTGAACCAGTACGACTCGCCAGCCGCGCCCGGCACGGTGCGCTCCCCGGTGAGGTCCAGGGCATCGGTCACCCGCAGGACCCTAGCCACCGTGTCTCGCCCGGACCGTGGCGTCGGACGGTTCGGCGGGGACCCGGTTCGACGCCGCCGGGCCCCGTCGGGCATCCTGACCCGGGAGCCAGCCCGGTGCGCGGACCCGCCGCGACCGCGATCACAGGAGGTCGGCCACCGACCATGAAGATCGTCGTACTTGTGAAGTTCGTGCCGGACAGCACCGGCGCCCGTGCCTTCACCGCAGACACCACCACGGACCGCGTCGGAGTGGACGGGCTGCTGAGCGAGCTCGACGAGTACGCGGTCGAGCAGTCGCTGCGCGTGCACGAGGCGGCCGGTGAGGGCGAGATCACCTTCGTGACGGTGGGGCCGGAGCAGGCCGGCGCCGCGCTGCGCAAGGCCCTGTCGATGGGCGGCGACGCCGCCGTGCACGTCGTCGACGACGCGATCCACGGGTCCGACGCACTCGCGACGTCCCTGATCCTGAGCAAGGTGCTCGAGAAGCTCGAGTACGACCTGGTCATCACCGGAATGGCCTCGACCGATGCCGGTATGGCGGTCGTCCCGGTGATGGTGGCCGAGCGGCTCGGGCTGCCCGCGGTCACGCTGGCCTCCGAGCTCACCGTCAACGGTGGGACGGTACGGATCCGCCGCGACACCGACGACGCGAGCGAGACCATCGAGGCGTCGCTCCCGGCGCTCGTATCGGTCACCGACCAGACCGGCGAGGCCCGCTACCCCTCGTTCAAGGGGATCATGGCTGCGAAGAAGAAGCCGGTGACGACGTACTCCCTCGCCGACCTCGGGGTCAGCGCCGACGAGGTCGGCCTGGTGGGAGCGTGGAGCCGGGTGGACGAGGTGACCAAGCGGCCGCCGCGGTCCGCCGGCATCAAGGTCGTCGACGAGGGCGACGGTGGCGTGAAGCTCGCCGAGTTCCTTGTGTCGCAGAAGTTCATCTAGTCCCGAACCATCCCGGGTCAGCGAAGTACCGGGTCATCGAAGAACTGCTCATCACCGAAATGCTGGGAAGGCGCGACCGACATGGCAGAGATCCTGGTCCTCATCGATCACGCGGACGGCGCCGTGAGCAAGCCCGCGACCGAGCTGTTGACCATCGCCCGACGCATGGGCACCCCCGCCGCGGTCTTCTTCGGCGCCGGCCTGGACAACGCCCGCGAGACGCTCGCCCGCTTCGGCGCCGAGAAGATCTACGTCGTGGACGACGCGGCTCTGTCGGACTACCTCGTCGCCCCCGCCGCGGAGGCGCTCGCCGAAGTCGTCACACAGGTGCAGCCCGAGGCCGTGCTGCTGACCTCGACCGGCGAGGGCAAGGAGATCGCCGCCCGGCTGGCTGTGAAGCTGGGGTCCGGCCTGATCACCGACGCCATCGACGTCGAGGCCGACGGGACGACGTCGCAGTCCGTGTTCGCCGGCTCGTACCTGGTGCGCGCCAAGGTGACCCAGGGCACCCCGATCATCACGGTCAAGCCGAACGCGACGACGCCGGAGGTCACCGAGGTCACGCCCGAGGAGGTGCCGGTCACCGTCACGATCAGCGACGGGGCCAAGACCGCGCGGATCGTAGACCGGTCGGCCCGCGCCAAGAGCGGGCGTCCGGAGCTGACGGAGGCGGCGATCGTCGTGTCCGGGGGCCGTGGGGTCGCGGGCCCGGAGGGGTTCGGGGTCATCGAGGCCCTCGCCGACGCGCTCGGTGCCGCCGTCGGTGCCTCCCGCGCCGCGACCGACGCCGGCTGGTACCCGCACGCCTTCCAGGTCGGCCAGACCGGGAAGACCGTGTCCCCGCAGCTGTACGTCGCCAACGGCATCTCCGGCGCGATCCAGCACCGGGCCGGGATGCAGACGAGCAAGACCATCGTCGCGGTCAACAAGGACCCTGAGGCACCCATCTTCGAGCTGACCGACTTCGGTGTGGTCGGTGACCTGTTCACCGTGCTCCCGCAGCTGATCGAGCAGATCGGCGCCCGCAAGGGCTGACCGCCGGCGCGGACCGCACCAGGGCTCCCTGCGCGGTCGGCTTAGGATCTGTGCCGTGGCGTACCTCGATCACGCGGCCACGACCCCGTTGCTCCCCGAAGCGGCGCAGGCCGTGACGGCCGAGCTGACCCGTACCGGCAACCCGTCGTCGCTGCACGCCGCGGGCCGGCGGGCCCGGCGGGTGGTGGAGGAGTCCCGCGAGAGCATCGCGGCGGACCTGGGCGTCGCACCCGCGGACGTGATCTTCACCGCCGGCGGCACGGAGGCCGACAACCTGGCGGTCAAGGGGCTGTTCTGGGCCCGTCAGGCCGCCGACCCGCGGCGCATCCGGATCCTGGCCTCCGCCGTGGAGCACCACGCGGTGCTCGACCCGGTCGCCTGGCTCGGCGAGCACGAGGGGGCCGACGTGACCTGGCTCGCGGTGGACAGGTACGGCCGCGTCGACGTCGCGGCGCTGCGGGCCGAGCTGGCGATGCACCACGACGAGGTCGCCTTTGTGACCGTGATGTACGCCAACAACGAGGTCGGGACGATCCAGCCGATGCCCGCGGTGGCGGCAGCCTGCGCGGAGTACGAGATCCCGCTGCACACCGATGCGGTGCAGGCGGTGGGTCACCTCGAGATCGACGGCGCCCTCGCTGACACCTTGGCGTTGTCCGGGCACAAGTTCGGCGGCCCGGTCGGGGTCGGCGCACTCGTGGTCCGCCGTGGCGTCGAGCTGGTGCCGTTGCTGCACGGCGGCGGCCAGGAACGTGAGCTGCGCTCCGGCACCATTGATACTCCGGCGGTAGCGGGCCTCGCGGCGGCGCTGCGGGTCGCGACCCGGGTGCAGAACGCGGCCCAGCTCGGCGCCCTGCGCGACGACCTGGCCCGCCGCGTCTGCGCGGTCATCCCTGGCGCTGTGCTCAACGGGGACCCGTGGAACCGGCTGCCCGGCATCGCCCACTTCTCGTTCACCGGCTGCGCGGGCGACAACCTGCTGCTGCTGCTCGATGCCCACGGGGTCGAGTGCTCCACCGGCTCGGCGTGCACCGCTGGCGTGCCGCGCGCGAGTCATGTGCTGCTCGCCATGGGCGTCGACGAGGACACCGCCAAGGGCTCGCTGCGCTTCTCGCTCGGGCACACCTCGACCCGGGAGGACGTCGACGAGCTGCTCGCCGCCCTGCCGGCGGCCGTGGCGCGTGCCGCCCGGGCCGGTCAGGTGCGGGCTCCTCGCCGGGCCGGGCTGGCGGTCTGATGCGTGTCGTTGCAGCGCTTTCCGGCGGGGTCGACTCCGCGGTCGCTGCCGCCCGCGCGGTCGAGGCGGGCCATGACGTCACTGCGGTCCACCTGGCCCTGTCGCGCAACCCACGCTCGCACCGGGAGGGGGCTCGCGGCTGCTGCAGCCTCGAGGACTCCCGTGACGCGCGCCGCGTCGCCGACGTGATCGGCATCCCCTTCTTCGTCTGGGACGTCTCGCAGGAGTTCGCCGAGGACGTCGTGGAGGACTTCGTCGCCGAGTATGCGGCTGGCCGGACACCGAATCCCTGCATGCGCTGCAACGAGTCCATCAAGTTCAGCGCGGTCCTGGAACGCGCCCGGGCACTTGACTTCGACGCGGTCTGCACCGGCCACTATGCGCGGCTGGTGGACGGTGCGCGCGGCCGCGAGCTGCACCGGGCTGTGGACCCGGGCAAGGACCAGTCGTACGTCCTGGCCGTTCTCGATGCCCGTCAGCTGGCCGGCGCGATGTTCCCGTTGGGCGCCAGCCACAAGTCGCAGGTGCGCGAAGAGGCGGCCGAGCGTGGCCTGCTCGTGGCGGACAAGCCCGACAGCCACGACATCTGCTTCATCCCGGACGGCGACACCGCGGGCTGGCTCTCCAACCGGCTCGGGTCTGCGCCCGGAGACGTCGTCGACGCGGTCACCGGGGAGCGCCTCGGCGGGCACGACGGTGCGTACGCCTTCACCGTCGGGCAACGCCGCGGGCTGGGCCTGGGCAGGCCGGCCCCGGACGGGCAGCGTCGTTACGTGGTCGACGTGGACACCACGAGCGGCACCGTGATGGTGGGGCTGCCGACGCTGTTGGACGTCGACCGGATCCATGCGACGAGGGCCCGGTGGTGCGACGAGCCACCCACGCGCTCGCTGCCCGTGCGGGTACAGGTCCGTGCGCACGGCGAGACCGTCGACGCGGTGCTCGAGCCGGTGGGCGACACCGACGTG
>JANWJC010000075.1 GCA_025449595.1 Acidobacteriota bacterium
CAGGCCTCGCGGCTGCTGTACGCCGAGATCCCGACGCTGGAGGCCGAGCTGGCGGTTGCCAGCGCCGCGACCGGCGACCGGGAGGGGATGGTCCGCGAGCAGGTCGGTCCCGACGACGTCGCCGAGGTCGTGTCCGCGTGGACCGGGATCCCCGCCGGTCGCATGCTGGAGGGCGAGACCGAGAAGCTGCTGCGGATGGAGGAGGAGCTGGGCAAGCGCCTCATCGGGCAGCGTCGTGCGGTGGGTGCGGTCTCCGACGCGGTACGGCGTTCGCGGGCCGGGATCGCCGACCCGGATCGCCCCACCGGTTCGTTCCTGTTCCTCGGGCCGACAGGCGTGGGCAAGACCGAGCTGGCGAAAGCGCTGGCGGAGTTCCTGTTCGACGACGAGCGCGCCATGGTGCGGATCGACATGAGCGAGTACGGCGAGAAGCATTCCGTTGCAAGGCTTGTCGGTGCACCTCCCGGTTACGTCGGCTACGAGGAGGGTGGTCAGCTGACCGAGGCGGTACGGCGTCGTCCGTACGGCGTCGTGCTGCTCGACGAGGTCGAGAAGGCCCACCCCGAGGTGTTCGACATCTTGCTGCAGGTGCTCGACGACGGTCGCCTGACAGACGGGCAGGGCCGTACGGTCGACTTCCGCAACGTCATCTTGATCCTGACCTCGAACCTGGGGTCGGCATTCCTGGTCGACCAATCGCTGGACGACGAGGCGAAGCGCGACGCGGTCATGAACATGGTGCGGATGTCCTTCAAGCCGGAGTTCCTGAACCGGCTCGACGACGTCGTGGTCTTCGACGCCCTGTCCACCGAGGACCTGTCCCGCATCGTCGGGATCTCGGTCGACCGGCTGGCGCAGCGGCTGGCCGGACGCAGACTCGTGCTGCAGGTGACCGAGGACGCGCGGGAGTGGTTGGCGCTAGCGGGATATGACCCGATCTACGGTGCTCGGCCGCTGCGCCGGCTGGTCCAGACCGAGATCGGCGACAAGCTGGCCCGCGCGCTGCTGGCCGGCGACGTCCGCGAGGGCGACACCGTCACGTTCGACGTCGCCGACGACAACACCAGCCTCGTCCTGCGCTGACGACCCGCCGCGCCTGCCCCGTTCGGGCCGTACGGGCGACACAGCGGCGACGGTCTTGCGTGACTCACATAGGCGCAGCACCGGGTAGCGGGAGCCCGACGATCTCGTCCAGCCAGCCGCCGACCGGGTCTTCGTACGCCGCCACCTCCTGGCTGGTTGCATCGGCCAACGCGCGGCGCCAGGACTCCACTCTCGCCACCCCGTCCAGGTAGGTGGCGACCTCGAGCTCACGTTCGAGCGCGCGGCGCGACCCGAACTGCGTGAACGGTTCCAGGTAGGCGTCCCGCAGTCGGCACAGCTCTGGTCCGTGCTCGTCCCAGCCCGCCTGGTGGGCGACGGAGCGCCGGATCACGAGAAAGACACCGAACGGGTGCCCGATGCTCGCGTCACCCCAGTCGACGAACTGGACTCCGCGATCCGCGATCAGCACGTTGTTGTCGTGCAGATCGTCGTGCTGGACCGTCATCGGCACCATGCTGGACGCGAGCTCGGCCGCCGCCTGCTGCAGCTGGGGCAGCCAGCTCGCCACCCTCGCTCGCAGCCCGGCAGTGAGCGTCGACCCGGTGAGCAGGCGCTCCACGTGACGGGTCAGGACAGCAGGCCGCATGTCGGGCACGCCCGCCTCCAACAGCTGCCCGGACAACCGGGCTGCCGCGAGCTGGAGCCTGGCGTGGTCCTGCAGCACGTCCTCCCAGAGGGCGAGCCGGTCCGCCGGTCGCGAGGCGAGCATGTCGCGAAGCGTGCGGCCACCGTCCGGGTGCAGCGACCAGCCTCGTGCGCGGTCCAACCCCAGTGGAGGCAGCAGCGCGCTGGTGACGCCGGCGAGCAGGCCCAGCAGTGTCGGCTCGTATGCAGTCTCGGCCGCCGACGCCTTGAACCAGAAGCGGTCTCCGCCGACCGACAGATGCGCAACGACCGACCAGGGACGGACGTGCGCGTATGTCACGGCGCCGACGCGGGTGAGGCTGTGTGTCTCGAGCACCCCGTCGATCCACTCCTCGGCACCGGCTCGCCAGCGCGGGTCGAGCCACACCTCCGTACTCATGCGAAGGCGTTCCGGAGCCGCCCCACCGCCTCGGTGAGGACCTCCGGGCGTTTGCAGAAGGCCCAGCGTACGTATGGCTTTCCGGCGTCGGGGTCGTCGTGGAACACCTCGTGCGGGATTGCGACAACGCCGGCCCGGTCCGGCAGGTCGCGGCAGAACGCCCAGCCGTCGTCGTACCCGAGCGGACGCACGTCGGTCGTCGCGAAGTACGTCCCCTGCGGGACCGTGACGGAAAGGCCTGCCGCCGTCAGCCCGGCGCAGAGCAGGTCGCGCTGGGACTGCAACTGGTCGGCGAACCCGTGCCAGTACGAGTCCGGCAGCGCCAGGCCCTCGGCGACGGCCCACTGGAACGGCCCGCTCGACACGTACGACAGGTGCTGGCGTACGACCCGGACTGCGGCGATCAGGTCCGCCGGCCCGGTCGCCCAGCCGACCTTCCACCCCGTCATCGACAGCGACTTGCCGGCGCTGCCGATCGTCACCGTGCGCTCGGCCATCCCCGGCAGCGTGGCGAACGGCACGTGCGTCGAGCCGTCGAACACGAGGTGCTCGTACGCCTCGTCGCTTATCACCACGAGGTCGTGGCGCTCCGCGACGAGGGCGATCTGCGCCAGCTCGTCGCGCGTGAACACAGTGCCGGTCGGGTTGTGGGGGGAGTTCAGCAGCAGGACGCGGGTCCGGTCGGTCACGGCCCGCTCCAGCGCCGCGGCGTCGGGGCGAAAGGCCGGGCCGGCCAGCGGGACGCTCACGCGCGTGGCTGCGGCCAGGGAGGTCGCGGCGGCGTACAGGTCGAACCAGGGCGCGAACATCACGACCTCGTCGCCGGGCTCGAGGAGCGCGAGAAGCGTGGCAGCGATGGCCTCCGACGCGCCTGTCGCCACCACGACGTCAGTGTCCGGGTCGATGTCGATCCGATAGAACCGTTGCTGGTGCGCAGCTATCGCACGACGCAGCTCGGGCACGCCGTGGGCCGGCGGGTACTGGTTGCCGCGGCCCTCGGTGATGGCCCGGATCGCCGCCCGCTTGACGACGTCGGGTCCGTCGGTGTCCGGGAAACCCTGTCCCAGGTTGATCGCGCCGGTCCGCGCCGCGAGCGCGCTCATCTCGCCGAACACCGTCGAGCTGTGCTCGCGCATGCGCGCGACCAGTGGCGGCGTACGGCGACCCATCCCGCGAGAGTAGGGCCCCCGACCTTCCCCCCTCGCTCTCCCACCCCACGGACGTCACTCACGCCGTTGTCGTTTCGAGCCCCGAATCGAGCACTGAAACGACAACAGGGTGAGTGACGTCGAGGTGGCAGCGGTACTCTCGCGCGTCGTGGAGCCGCTCGGGACGTTGGTAGTGACCGGTGGCTCGCGCGGCATCGGGGCGGCCATCTGTGTGGCGGCCGCTGCGGACGGCTGGGACGTCGTCGTGGACTTCGTACGGGACGAGAGTGCCGCTGCGGTCGTGGTGGACCGGATCGAGGCGGCCGGCGGACGGGCTCTGGCGGTGCGCGCCGACGTCGCCGACCCGGACGACGTCCGCCGGCTCGTCGACAGCGCCGCTCAGTGGCGTGGCCCGCTGCGCGGACTGGTCAACAACGCCGGGATCACCGGCGGGCAGGCCCGCGTGGACCAGCTCGGCGAGGAAGCGCTGACCGAGGTGCTCGCGACCAACGTCGCCGGGCCATTCCGGTGCGCCGGCGAGGCGGTGCGCCGGATGTCCACGCGGTACGGCGGCACCGGCGGCGCGATCGTCAACGTGTCCTCGCGCGCGGCCCGGCTCGGCAGCCCGGGGGAGTGGGTGCACTACGCGGCGTCGAAGGCCGCCCTGGACACCCTCACCGTCGGGCTGGCGCGCGAGGTCGCGACCGAGGGGGTACGGGTCAACGCCGTCGCTGTCGGGCTCGTCGACACCGAGCTGCACGCCGCTGCCGGTGACCCGGGCCGGCCCGACCGCATGCGCCCGACGATCCCGATGCAGCGATCCGGTACGCCCGAGGAGGTCGCGGAGGCGGTCCGCTGGCTGCTGTCGCCCGCCGCGTCGTACACCACCGGCACCATCCTGGCCGTCTCTGGCGGCCGCTGACCCCAGGGTCTCCCGCACGCTGGGCGCCGACCCATCGCGCGGCGAGGGTCGCGGGCCGCGTACCCCGCGCTCTGCCTCGGTGTGGAGCGGGATCACCGGCGTTTGGTCGACGACACGCCGTGATTTGGGCCGGAAGGTCGATCAGACGCCGGTGAACCTCCCGCGCGCGATCAAACGCCGGTGAACCTTCCGCTGGGACCCAGCGTTGGGTGGGCTCAGGGGCGCGGGTCGAGGAGCGACCGCAGCGCTGTCGCCAGGGAGGTGGGCGTCAGGTCGCCGACCTCGACCAGCCGCCAGCCGCGCAGCCGGGCGTGGGCGATGGCTGCCGGCGTGGCGGCCGGGGACGCGACGTACGCGACCGGCGCGTCGGGCCAGTCGCCGACCTCGGAGTCGGCAGCGGGCAGGTCAGCGTCCACGAGCACATAGCCGGCCACCTGTCGCCGCGCGGCCCGCTGGCTGAACCCGAGGGCCGGGGCCAGCGCACCGGAGCGCCCGCCCAGCACCAGCAGGACCGGGCCGCGCGTCGAGCTGGCCGACAGCTGGACGGAGACGTACGCCACCCAGTGCGCCCGCACCGTTCGCTCGTCGTCGCCGGGCTGGGCGGCGGGGAGGTCCACGACCGTGATGGTCGGTCGGCCGTCGGCGAGACCGCCCACGACGGCGGTCACGGCCGGGAGAGCTGCGGACGTCGACCCGGTCCCGGCGGGGGCGTTCGCCGGCGCGAGCCCGTCGCCCGCCCGCGCGACGGGCACGGCCTCGCGCAGGGCGCGGCGGTCGTACGTCGTCGCAGCGGCCAGGTCGGGGCACAGCACGATCGTCTCGACCACCATGTGGCAACTGTGCCTGAGCGCTCGCGGGTCTCCCCCGTAGGGTCGGAGCGTGACCGAGCCGCGCACCTCTGCCCCGCCCGCCGACCTCACGCCGCGTCAGGCCGCCGACCGCGCCGCGCTGCGCCAGGGGATCTTGGACCGGGCGGTGATCCACGGACCGGTCGTGCTGTCCAGCGGTCAGCACGCGGACTATTACGTCGACCTGCGCCGTGTCACCCTCGACGGCGAGGTGGCCCCGCTCGTCGGCCGGGTCATGCTCGACTTGACCGACGCGCTGGACTTCGACGCGGTCGGCGGCCTCACGCTGGGCGCGGACCCCGTCGCCTCGTCGATGATGTACGCCGCCGCGGAACGTGGCCGGCGTCTGGACGCGTTCGTCGTCCGCAAGGCGGAGAAGGCGCACGGACTGCAGCGCCGGATCGAAGGACCCGACGTCGCAGGGCGCCGCGTTCTCGCCGTGGAGGACACCTCGACGACCGGCGGGTCGGTGCTCACGGCGGTCGAGGCGCTGCGCGAGGCCGGGGCCGAGGTCGTGGCGGTCGCCGTGATCGTCGAGCGCGGGGCGGCACCGGCGGTACGAGCGGCCGGCCTGCCCTACTACGCCGCGTACGAGCTCGCCGATCTCATGCTCTGATCGCGCCAGCATCCCGCCAGCACTGGCCAGCGCCAGTCAGGACAGGTTCCGGTCTTCGTCGCGAAATCGATATCGCGGGTGGGCTCAAGTTCGTCCGGCCCGGTGCCGAAGGCGCAGTAGTGGGAGTGTCTCGCGCCTCGGCGCCAGCTCGGCATGGGCTGCCGACGCAGCGACCGCAGCACGTGCTGCGCCTGCGCTGGCGCCGCCGCCGTCGCCAACAGGTCCGTGAGGCCAGATTTCGGGACTACCTGCGAGCGATGGGCTGGACGACCGACGAGCACACCGGTGCCCTGGTCGGTGAGATGGCCGGCTGGCCGCTTACCGCCTACGAGGACGCCCGAGGCCGCAGCATCATCGAGTTCCGGGCGCCGGCGGCCATGTCCCCGGTCCTGGCCCGCCCCCGCCCGCGCGGCGGCCCGATCATCGTGGAGCAGGACGGCCTGACGGCCCTCATGACCGGTGACGGCGACTTCGACGAGGCCTACGAGGTACGCGCTGCCGAGCCCTGGTTCGCGTACCTGGTACTCGGCGACCAGGTACGGCGCGGGCTGCTCGCGGCGCCGCCGCAGGAGTGGTCGATCGAAGGGGCCCGGCTCACGGCGATCGGTCCGCACCTGGACGACCCGCTGGACCTGCTGGCACGGACCGGGGCGCTGGCCGCAGTGCTGGAGAGCGTGCCGTGGCAGGCGTACACGGACACGACCGTGCCCCCGCACCGCGCGGCGGTCGTGGCCGCGATGGCCGGTCGCGAGCCCCGCCTCACCCACGCGCAGGCGACCGCCCTGGCGCAGCCCGACTGAAACCCGGGGGCCCGACCGGTCAGGCGCGGTCGCTGTCGGTCGGAGCCGCGGCGCAGGACCACAATGGGGCCGTGCCCAACTCCTCCTGCGCCGCTGCCCTTGCGTGAGTGGCGAACCGCCGGGGTCGCCGACAGACCCTGCTGACGACTCATCGACCGCCGGACCGGTCGATCAGTCGGGGACGGCGCCGGTTCCGGGAGCGGTGAAGGTTCCCTCGCGAACGACGCGCTCCGCCTCCCTGTGGCTGCGCCGGACGCTGGGACGCAGCCTCACCGGGCTGCGCAGCGCACCGTACGTGCGCAAGTGGGTCGTCCTGGGCGTCGCAATCGGCATCGTCGCGGGGCTGGGCGCTGTCGCGTTCATCTCCGCGCTGCGATTCTGCACGTGGTTGCTGCTGGGCCAGATCGGCGGCTACCTGCCGGCCACGACGTCCGGCGAAGGTGGGATCAGTCCGGCCAGCGACTTCGCCCGGCCGTGGGCGATCCCGCTGGTCGTCGCGGTCGGCGGCCTGGTGTCCGGGCTGCTGGTGTTCGGCCTGGCGCCAGAGGCGGAGGGTCACGGGACCGACGCCGCGATCGCGGCCGTGCACCACAACCCGCGTGGCATGCGGGCGCGGGTCACGGTGGTCAAGATGGTGGCGTCGGCGATCACCATCGGATCCGGCGGGTCCGGCGGCCGGGAGGGCCCGACGGCGCAGATCTCGGCGACCTTCGGTTCGATGATCTCCCGACTGCTCAACCTGTCGCCGGAGGACTCCCGCATTGCCGTGTCGGCCGGGATCGGCTCGGGTATCGGTGCGATCTTCCGGGCCCCGGTGGGCGGGGCCTTGCTGGGCGCCGAGCTTCCTTACCGCAACGACATCGAGGTCGAGGCCCTGGTGCCGTCACTGGTCGCGTCGGTCGTCGCCTTCGCGGTGTTCGGATCGGTGGAGGGGTTCGACCCGATCTTCGGCTACCACGACCAGTACCACTTCTCCGACGTCCGCGATCTTGCCTACTTCGCCGTGCTCGGCGTCGTGGCGGGTCTCATGGGGCGCCTGTACGCCCTGACCTTCCATCGGTTGTCGGCCACGATGCGCGCGTCGGCCCTGCCCCGGGTTCTGAAGCCGGCGCTCGCCGGTCTTGCCGTCGGTTGCATCGGCCTGCTGATCCCTGGGGTGCTGGGTACCGGCTACGGACAGGTCCAGCAGGCACTGGACCGCACCGCCTTGCTTGGCATGCCGCTCTGGCTCGTGCTGATGATCCCGTTCGCGAAGATCTTGGCGACCACGTTGTCGATCGGGTCCGGCGGGTCTGGCGGCATCTTCGGCCCCGGCATGGTGATCGGCGGGGTCACCGGCGCCGCGGTGTGGCGGCTGCTGGAGCTGTTCACCCCGGGCCTGCCGACCTCGCCGGTGCCCTTCGTCATCGTGGGCATGATGGCCTGCTTCGGATCCATCGCCCACGCCCCTTTGTCCGTGATGCTGATGGTGGCGGAGATGACCGGGAACCTGTCGCTGCTCGCCCCCGCGATCGTGGCTGTGGTGCTCGCCGTCGTCGTGGTCGGCGACACGACGATCTACACCTCCCAGCTGGGAAACCGCTCCGAGTCCCCGGCGCACCGGTTCGGTTTCGGGCTGCCCACGGCCGCATCGGTCCCGATCCGGTCGGCGATGGCCCGGCCCCGGGTGGTGCTGTCGGCCGACACCGCCGTGGCACAGGCCACCGAAGAGCTGTCGAGGGCTGGAGTGCCCGGGGCGCCGGTCGTGAGCTCGGGAGCCTTCATCGGCGTCGTGGGCGCTGGCGCACTGGCTGGCGTCGGGGACCCCGACACGCCGGTGGGAGGACTCGCGGACCGGACCGCGATGACGGTGGCGGCCGACGCCACCCTCGACGTCGCGATCGAGGCGTTGGCCACGAACCCGGACGGCTGGGTCACGGTGCTCGACCCCGACCTGAGTGTGGTCGGTGTGGTGGCGGTTCCCGACCTGGTTCGCGGGTACCGGTCGGGTCTGCTGCACGCCACGCGGCGACTGGCCCGGGTGCGTCCCGGCACGGTGCTGATGGAGTCCGAGGTGCGACCCGGCGCCCCGGCGGACGGCGGCCTGGTCCGTGACCTCGGGCTGCCGGCCTCGACGATCGTCCTCACCGTGCTCCGGGAGGGGGCGCTGCTGTTCTCGGAGGGATCGACCCGACTTCGCCAAGGGGACGCCGTGAGCATCCTGACCACCCCCGGAGCCGACGCCGACCTGGCCCAGATCTTCGGCGGGCACGTCGACCTCGCCGGGAGCGGGGGCGAGGCGACCGGCCCGGACAGCCTGATCTGAGCGGTGCCCAGCGCCGTACGTCCGGCCCCTGATCGAGGGCTCAGTCGACGGCTGGGCCTGGGTCGCTCCGGCGGCGGGCCCGTAGCAGCTCGATGCCGATCGGGATGACCGAGAGCACCACGATGAGGATGGCGATCAGGTCGATGTTCTTCTCCACCCACGGCACCCGGTTACCCAGCACGTACCCCAGCAGCGTGATGAGCAGCACCCACGCCACGCCGCCGACCGCGCTGTAGCGCGCGTACTTCCCGTAGTCCATCCGCACGATGCCGGCCAGGGCCGTGATGAAGGTTCGGACGACCGGGACGAACCGCGCCAGGATGATCGAGCGGGCGCCGTACTTCTGGAAGAAGTCCTGGGTCTGGCGCACGTGCTCGGGCTTGATGAGCCGGCTGTTGGGCCGTTGCAGCAGAGCGGGCCCGACCCGCGCGCCGAGCCAGTACCCGACAAGGTTCCCGCCGACGGCAGCGGCCGCCATGAGCAAGATCGCCAGCCACGTGGGTGCGCCGAGCCGCCCGGTGGACAGGTACAGACCCGCCAGGAACAGCAGGGAGTCGCCGGGCAGGAAGAAGACGAGCAGGCCGCACTCGATGAACAAGATCACCAGGACCGCGACCAGCGCCCAGGCCCCGAACCGCTGCAGGATGGCGTCGGGCTGGATCCACGACGGACCGAGTGCAGTCGCAGCGGCGGTGAGATCGGTCAGGTACGGCACCCCGTGAGGCTAACTGCTGCGAAGCGGTCCGCCGAAACGCTGAACAGGTACGACAGCAGCCGAGAGCTGGCAGGAGCCCGCCGTAGCCTGTCGGTCGTGGTCCAGGAGCAGCGCGAGGTCGAGGTCGGCGTCGGCCCCAGGGCCGGGGCGTGGCCGGCGGACCCGAGGCTGGACCCGCAGCTGCTCGCGGACGGTGACAGGCGCAACGTCGTCGACCAGTACCGCTATTGGCATCACGACGCGATCGTCGCGGACCTGGCGCAGCGCAGCCATCCGGTCCACGTCGCCATCGAGAACTTCACCCACGACTTCAACATCGGCTCGGTCGTACGTACCGCCAACGCCGTCAACGCCGCCTCGGTACGCATCGTGGGCAACCGGCGCTGGAACCGGCGCGGTGCGATGGTGACCGACCGTTACCTGCAGGTGGACCACGACCCCGACGTCACGTCACTGCTGGACTGGGCGGCCGGAAGATCGTTGCCAGTGCTGGGGATCGACAACCTGCCGGGCGCTGTCCCGCTGGAGACGTACGATCTGCCGCCGGCCTGCGTCCTGGTGCTGGGCCAGGAGGGCCCAGGGCTCTCGGACGAGGCGCGCGCGGGATGCCAGGACGTGCTCTCGATCGCGCAGTTCGGCTCGACCCGCTCGATCAACGCGGGTGCGGCGGCGGCCATCGCGCTGCACGCCTGGGTCCGCCGGCACGTGTTCGACCAGCTGCCGGCCCCCGCGGCTCCGGTCGGCGGCGCGAGCCTGCGTGCCAGGGTGGGCAGGTGACGCAGCGCGTGGTCGTCGTCGGCGGCGACGCCGGTGGCATGTCTGCCGCGGCCCAGCTGCGCCGGCTGCGGCCGGACCCTGACGACGTGAGCATCGTCGCGCTCGAGCGGCAGCGGTGGACCTCGTACTCGGCCTGTGGCATCCCGTACCTGGTTGCCGGAGACGTCGAGGACGCGGACGAGCTCGTCGCGCGGTCGCCGGAGGAGCACCGTCGCCGGGGCATCGACGTCCGCACCAGGACGGAGTGCACCGCTATCGACCTCGGTGCCGGTCACGTCGTGACGCGGACCGAGGACGGTGCGACGGCACGGATCGGTTTCGACGAGCTCGTGATCGCGACGGGCGCGACCCCGATGCGCCCGGACCTGCCCGGGATCCAGAGTGCCCTGGGGGTCCACACGATCGACGACGGGTTGCGGGTCATCGAGGGGCTGGGCGCCGTCGCGGACGGCGGCCGCGCCGTCGTGGTGGGAGGCGGCTACGTCGGCGTCGAGATGGCCGAGGCCTTGCTGCGCCGCGGGCTGTCCGTCACGCAGATCAGCCGTTCCGTCGAACCGATGGCCAGCTTGGATCCGGACATGGGTGCGCTGGTCCACGAGGCCATGACCGGACTCGGCATCGATGTCCGCACCGGCGAGAGCGTCGTGGGTATCGAGACTGACGGTGACGGCAGGGCGCGACGAGTGGTCACCGACAATGGTTGGTACGACACCGATATCGTCGTCCTAGGGATCGGCGTACGCCCCGCCACGACCCTAGCGGCCGAGGCCGGCCTGCCGCTCGGGGAGCTCGGGGGCCTGCTCACCGACGACCGTCAGGCGGTGCAGGACGGCGTATGGGCGGCCGGTGACTGCACGCAGGTCCACCACCGGATCAGCGGGCGGTCCGTGCACATCGCGTTGGGAACGCACGCCAACAAGCAGGGCCGGGTCGCGGGCACCAACCTCGGCGGTGGGTCGATCACGTTCCCCGGGGTCGTCGGCACCGCGATCACCAAGGTGTGCGACCTGGAGATCGCCCGGACCGGTCTGCGCGAGGCCGAGGCCCGCGCGTTGGGCTACGACGTGGTGACGGCGGTGCGGGAGTCGACGAGCCGGTCCGGCTACTTCCCCGGCGCGGCGCCGATCGTGGTCAAGGTCATCGCCGAGAACGGGTCCGGACGGCTGCTCGGCGTGCAGATCGTAGGTCACGCCGACTCCGCCAAGCGCATCGACAGCGCCGCGCTGGCGCTGTGGAACCGGATGACGGCGCGCGAGCTCGCGATGGCCGACCTGGCGTACGCGCCGCCGTTCTCACCGGTCTGGGACCCCGTGCAGATCGCGGCCCGGGCCCTCGCGGACCGTCTCCCCGGCTGAACGGGAGGCATGCCCGACCGGAGGTGGCGTGCGGCGGGGTCTGCGAGGATGAGGCGAACCAGAGGGCCCGTCCCGTACGCCGAACTGCAAGGAGTGCATCCGGATGCCGATCGCCACACCTGAGACGTACGCAGCGATGCTCGACCGGGCCAAGTCCGGGGCGTTCGCGTACCCCGCCATCAACTGCACGTCCTCACAGACGATCGTGGCCGCATTGCGCGGATTCGCCGAGGCCGAGTCCGACGGCATCGTGCAGGTGTCCTGGGGTGGCGCGGAGTTCGCGTCAGGGCAGTCGGTGAAGGACATGGTCACCGGCGCTGTCGCGTTGGCGGAGTTCGCCCACGCGGTCGCGGAGAAGTACGACGTCACCATCGCGCTGCACACCGACCACTGCCCGAAGGAGAAGCTGGCCGGCTTCCTGCGCCCGCTGGTCGATATCTCGCTCGAGCGGGTGGCCGCCGGCCGGCTGCCGCTGTTCCAGTCACACATGTGGGACGGGTCCGCGGTGCCGCTGGAGGAGAACCTCGGTGTCGCGGAAGAGATGTTGGACAAGTGCCACCGCGCGAACATCGTCCTCGAGATCGAGATCGGCGTCGTCGGCGGCGAGGAGGACGGGGTCGAGGCGACGCACGACGCCAAGCTGTACTCGACGCCGGAGGACGGTCTTGCCACGGCCGAACGGCTCGGGCTCGGGGAGCGGGGTCGCTATCTCGTGGCTGCCACGTTCGGCAACGTGCACGGGGTCTACAAGCCCGGCAACGTGAAACTGCGCCCCTCGATCCTCAAGGACATCCAGGATGCGGTCGGGCAGAAGTACGGACGCGACAAGCCTTTCGACCTGGTGTTCCACGGCGGGTCGGGTTCGCTGCTGACCGAGATCCGCGAGGCCCTGGACTACGGCGTCGTGAAGATGAACGTGGACACGGACACGCAGTACGCCTTCACCCGGCCGATCGCGGACTGGATGCTCACGAACTACGCCGGTGTCCTGAAGGTGGACGGCGAGGTCGGCAACAAGAAGCAGTACGACCCTCGCGCGTACGGCAAGGCCGCCGAGGCCGGTATGGCCGCCCGGGTGGTCCAGGCCTGTGAAGACCTGAGGTCCACCGGCACCACCTGACCCGCGGCCCTTCACCCCGCGCCGTGGTCGGGGAGGTGCCGAGGCTGGGAGAGGATGGGCGCCATGACGACGCCCATGGACACGAACCTGCTCGGCGGACCGCCGCCGACGTACCTGCCCGACGAGCCGGGGCCGCGGCTGGCGCTGGCGGCCGGGCAGTCTGCGTACGACACGGTCCCGGACCACCCCTCGAGCTGCCTGCTCTGGGCGCTGCTTGCGGACGAGGCGTACGCGGCCGGGCGGGTCGTCGAGTCGTACGCATACGCCCGCGTGGGTTACCACCGGGGGCTGGACGCGTTGCGGCGCAGCGGTTGGAAGGGGCACGGCCCGGTGCCGTGGGAGCACGAGCCCAACCGTGGCTTCCTGCGCGCGCTGCACGCACTCGCCCGCGGCGCCGCCGCGTTCGGCGAGACCGAGGAGGCCAACCGCTGCACCCTCTTCCTGCGTGACAGCTCCGCCACCGGAGCCGGCGTGCTGGAAGGCACCTGATAGGGCTGGCGGCCCGGGCGGCGAGCACGGTTGGTCGCGGTCAGGGGGCGTGGCTGCGGCCGGTAGGCTCTTGTGGCACCGCGAGATGGTGGTGCGGCGCGTGCGCGCCCGTCCAACCAGGGGAGTCCCGATGCCGGCGATCGCGGTGCTCGGTGCGCAGTGGGGTGACGAGGGCAAGGGCAAGGCGACCGACCTGCTCGGGCGTCGGGTGGACTACGTCGTCAAGTTCAACGGTGGCAACAACGCGGGGCACACCGTCGTCATCGGGGACGAGAAGTACGCCCTGCACCTGCTGCCCTCGGGCATCCTGACTCCGGGCGTCGTGCCCGTCATCGGCAACGGTGTCGTGGTCGACCCGACCGTGCTGTTCCACGAGATCGACGACCTGCAGGCCCGCGGTGTCGACACATCGCGGCTGCTCGTGAGCTCGAACGCGCACCTGATCCCGTCGTACAACCGCACCCTCGACAAGGTCGCCGAGCGGTTCCTGGGGAAACGCAAGATCGGCACCACGGGGCGTGGCATCGGACCGACGTACGCGGACAAGATGTCCCGTGTCGGCATCCGCGCGCAGGACCTGTTCGACGAAAAGATCCTGCGCCAGAAGGTGGAAGGCGCGCTCGAGCAGAAGAACCACCTGCTGGTGAAGGTGTACAACCGGCGCGCGGTCACCGTCGACGAGGTCGTCGATGAGCTGCTGGTGCACGCCGAGGCGCTGCGCCCGATGATCGCCGACACGGCGCTGGTCCTCGATGGTGCGTTGCGCCGCGGTGAGGTCGTGCTGCTCGAGGGTGGTCAGGCCACCATGCTCGACGTCGACCATGGCACGTACCCGTTCGTCACGTCCTCCAGCGCGACGGCCGGCGGGGCGTGCACCGGAGCGGGAATCGCGCCGAGCTCGCTGACGCATGTGATCGGGATCGCGAAGGCGTACATCACGCGGGTGGGTGAGGGGCCGTTCCCGACCGAGCTGCTGGACGAGGACGGAGAACGACTGCGCCGCACCGGCTTTGAGTTCGGCACGACGACCGGCCGGCCACGACGCTGTGGCTGGTTCGACGTGCCGATCGCGAGGTACGCCCAGCGCATCAACGGCATCACCGACCTCGTGCTGACCAAGCTCGACGTGCTCACCGGCTGGGACCGCATCCCGGTGTGCGTCGCGTACGACATCGACGGCGAGCGGACCACCGAGGTGCCGATGACCCAGACCGGCTTCCACCACGCGGCGCCGGTCTATGAGTTCCTGCCCGGCTGGACCGAGGACATCACCGGCGCGCGCGCGATCGAGGACCTGCCGAAGAACGCACGGGCGTACGTCGAGTTCCTGCAGCAGCACTGCAACGCCCCGATCTCCGCGATCGGGGTCGGCCCCGAGCGCGACCAGACCGTCGTGGTCAACGACCTCCTCGCCTGAGCCTCGCTGCCGGAACTTCGTCTGGCTCACTGGCTCCAGACGTCGAAAGTTTGCGCTCAGGGCGACGTTTCGAGTAGGTACGCGCGCAGGGTGGGACGGGCGGTTGGACAGGGGGGAAGTCTGCGCGTCCGAGGGTGTGGCCGTGCAGATCCGGACCGCCCGACCCGATGACCATCCTGCGATCGTCGCGGTGGTGGACGACTGGTGGGGCCGCGCGATGAGCGGCCAGCTCTCGAGGCTGTTCTTCGAAAACTTCTCCGGGACGTCGCTGGTCGCCGAGGACGAGGGTGAGATTGTCGGGTTCCTCGTCGGGTTCTTGTCCCAGGACCGCCCGGACGAGGCGTACGTCCACTTCATCGGAGTACGTCCCGACCAACGCGGCGCGGGCCTCGCGCGGGCGCTCTACGAGCGTTTCGAGCAGCAGGTCGCCGCGCTCGGGGCCCGCCGACTGCGCTGCGTCACGTCGACCGTCAACGAGGCCTCGGTGCGGTTCCACACGTCGATCGGGTTCAGCGTCGATGGCACCGACGAGCCGGCCCCGTCGGCCGGGGTCGACGACGACCACGGCCACGTGCGGATGTCCCGGCCGATCCCGCCGCCGGCGCCGCGGTTCGTCGCGCGGGTCGATCCGAGGCCCGCGGACCCGCCGTACCCGACGACGGCGGAGGACACCTGGCCGGTGCCGGCGGACACCCGCCTCACCGGGCACCATGTCGAGCTCACGGTGTCCGACGTCGAGCGCGACGCGTTCGAGCTGTTCACCGCCCTCGACTCCGACCGGGTCTGGGCCCACGTCGCCGGGCGCCCGAGCGACGCCGAGGGTATGGCGCACCTGATCCGGGGCAAGCTCGCCGACCCGACGTGGTGCCCATGGACGGTACGGCTGCGCCAACCCCTGCGCGGCCTCCCCGCCGGGGCGGTGGTCGGCACGACCTCGTACCTCGAGGTGTCACCGCGCGACGCCCGCGGCGAGATCGGCTCGACGACGTACGACCCGCAGGTGTGGGCCACCGTCGTGAACCCGGAGTGCAAGCTGCTGCTGCTCGGCTACGCGTTCGACCTGCTCGGCTGGGGTCGGGTTCAGCTCAAGACCGACATCCGCAACCACCGCTCGCAGCAGGCCATCGCCCGCCTCGGTGCGAGGTACGAAGGCACCCTGCGCCGCTACCAGCGCCGCGCGGACGGCTCGGTCCGCGACACCCCGGTGTTCAGCGTGACCCGGGAGGACTGGCTGCAGGTCCGCGACGCCCTGCTCCGCCGGGTGTCCGCCTAGTCCGCCGTGTCTCCGCCTTGTCCGCCGTGTCTCCGCCGGGTGTCCGCGTGACCCGCCAAGGCTCCTACGAACGTCTGTGCCCCCCGACTCGAACTCGCCCCGAACTCCCTTGATCGCCCCTTTGGGAAGATCAAGGGAGTTCAACTGCATGATCTGACCCGAAGTCGCGATCTTCGCGTTCGCTGCGGCTGGCACAGTGTCGCTGTGGGTGGTGCTGGGCTGACACCCTGCCGGTGACGGCGGGCTGTACGGGGATCTAGCCTGGCTGCAGCCGGAGCTGCGCTCGACGCCCTTGACCAGTGGAGAACCCATGACCATCACCCCTGACGCGGCCGAGGGCCGGCGCGTCCACGACCTCGACCGCGCGCACGTCTTCCACTCCTGGTCGGCGCAGGGATCGCTGGACCCGATGGCCATCGCCGGTGCGGAGGGCTCGTACGTCTGGGACTACGACGGCAACCGCTACCTGGACTTCTCCAGCCAGCTCGTCAACGTCAACATCGGCCACCAGCACCCGAAGGTCGTCGCGGCGATCCAGGAGCAGGCCGGCCGGCTCGCTACCATCGCGCCCGGGACTGCCAACGACAAGCGCGGCGAGGCCGCCCAGCGCATCTCCGCGCTCGCCCCGGCGGGGCACGAGAAGGTCTTCTTTACCAACGGTGGCGCCGACGCGAACGAGAACGCGATCCGCATGGCTCGGCTGCACACCGGCCGAGACAAGGTGCTGTCGTTCTACCGCTCGTACCACGGCAACACAGGTGCCGCGATCACCTCGACCGGTGACCCGCGTCGTTGGCCCAACGAGTACGCGACCGGGCACGTGCACTTCTTCGGCCCGTATCTCTACCGCTCCGCGTTCTGGGCCACGAGCCCGGAGGAGGAGAGCGCCCGCGCACTCGAGCACCTCGAGCAGGTCATCACGTTCGAGGGGCAGAGCACGGTCGCGGCGATCCTGCTCGAGACTGTCGTCGGCACCGCCGGCGTCCTGATCCCGCCGCCCGGCTACCTGCCCGGTGTCCGGGCCCTGTGCGACAAGTACGGCATCGTGCTGATCCTCGACGAGGTGATGGCCGGGTTCGGCCGTACCGGGAAGTGGTTCGCGTTCGACCACTTCGACGTCGTACCAGACCTGATCACCTGGGCGAAGGGCTCGAACTCCGGATACGTACCCGTCGGCGGCGTGGTCATCAGCGACGAGATCGCCGCGACGTTCGCCGACCGGGTGTTCCCCGGCGGCCTGACGTACTCCGGGCACCCGCTGGCCACCGCCTCCATCGTCGCGTCCATCGATGCGATGAAGTCTGAGGGCGTCGTGGAGAATGCGGCGCGGATCGGCAGCGACGTGCGTGCGCCGGGCCTGGCCGAGCTGGCCTCGCGGCACCCGGTCATCGGGGAGGTACGGGGCCTCGGGGTGGTCTGGGCCCTGGACCTCGTCAAGGACCGCGCGACCCGCGAGCCGCTGGCACCGTACGGCGGGTCCTCGCCGGCGATGGGTGCGCTGACCGCCGAGTGCAAGAAGCGGGGGCTGCTGCCGTTCACCAACTACAACCGGCTGCACGTTGTACCTCCGTGCACCGTCTCGGACGCGGAGGCCAAGGACGGCCTGGCCATCCTCGACGAGGTCTTCACCGCCGTCGACGCCTTCTACACCGGCTGACCGGGCCGGCCGGTGGCCTGACCGGGGCCGCCTACGTGGCAATCCGCTCCGAGCGGGCGGGCGAACCCCGTCCCAGCGGCGTCGTTCATGATCAGTAGGCAAAAAGTGAGGTGCCGGCGGGGAGCCTGGCCTCCATCACACGGGCGGCGAGGGCCGTTGCCGTAGTTGGACCTCACCAAATGCCTACTGATCATGAACCCCGGCCGGCCAGCCCGCTGTAGTCGGCCCGCGGCCACGGCGACCGGCGGCTCTCCGCCCGCCATCGAGCTGCAGCGGGGTGATCCCCACCCGTGCCGGAGCCGGTCGCCTAGGCTCGCGGCCGTGAAGGTGCTGGTGGTCGGGTCCGGTGCGCGGGAGCACGCGCTGGTACGGGGCCTGCTGCGCGACCCCGGCGTCACCGAGACCGTCGCGGCACCCGGCAATGCCGGCATGGCTGCCGACGTCACCACCCACCCGCTCGACGTCACCGACCCCGCCGCGATCGCGCGGCTGGCGGCCACGCTCGGTGTCGACCTGGTCGTGGTCGGGGCGGAGGGACCGCTGGTCCTCGGTGCTGCCGACGCTGTACGTGCTGCCGGCATCGCCTGCTTCGGCCCGTCCGCCGCGGCCGCGCAGCTCGAGGGCAGCAAGGCCTTCGCGAAGGACGTGATGGCTGCTGCCGGCGTCCCCACCTCGCAGGCCCGGATCTGCACCACCTTGCAGCAGTGCGAGGACGCGTTCGACGACCTCGGGGCCCCGTATGTCGTCAAGGACGACGGCCTCGCCGGTGGCAAAGGCGTCCTCGTCACCGACGACTGGCCTGCCGCAGTCGCGCACGCTGCGGCGTGCCTGGCCAAGCCGCAGGGCCGCGTCGTGGTGGAGGAGTTCCTGCCCGGCCCGGAGGTGTCCCTGTTCTGCCTGACCGACGGGGTCACGGTCGTACCGCTCCAGCCGGCGCAGGACTTCAAGCGCCTGCACGACGGCGACCTCGGCCCGAACACCGGCGGCATGGGCGCCTACTCGCCGTTGGACTGGGCCCCGGCCGATCTCGTCGACGAGGTCGTGACCCGGGTCGTGCGACCGACCGTCGAGGAGCTGGCGCGGCGCGGCACACCGTTCTGCGGAGTCGTGTACGCCGGGCTGGCGCTGACTCCGCGCGGGCTGCGCGTCATCGAGTTCAACGCCCGCTTCGGTGACCCGGAGACCCAGGTGGTGCTGGCCCGGCTGCGCAGCCCCCTCGGCGCGTTGCTGTACGCGGCAGCCACCGGCACTCTTGCGGCGGTACCGGAGCCGGAGTGGTCCGAGCAGGTTGCGGTCTGCGTCGTCGTGGCGGCCGCGAACTATCCGGAGACGCCGCGTACCGGTGACGAGGTCGGTGGGCTGGGCGCGGCCGGCCGGACGCCGGGTGCCACGGTGCTGCACGCCGGCACGGCCCACGCCGGGGACAAGGTCGTCAGCGTGGGCGGCCGTGTTCTGTCCGTCGTCGGGACCGGTCCTGACCTCGCCGCTGCACGTGCTGCCGCGTACGCCGCAGTCGGCGAGATCGACCTGCCGGGCTCGCAGCACCGCACCGACATCGCGCGCTCGGCCGAGCTCGGCGAGGTACGCGTCCCCCCGGCCCCGCTCGGCTGACTCTCGGTCCCGTGCAACCTGATGGGCTCGCGGTTGCGTTGAACCGGTGGGTGCTACGACAACCAGAGGTGACGGGCAGGTGACAGGCGGGGAGAGCGGCGCCGCGCAGGAGCACCCGTCAGCCGATGACGACGGGTTCGTGCAGTGGGCCTCCCTGCGCCGTCGGCGATTGCGCCGCACCGCATATCTGTTGTGCGCGGACTGGTCCGCCGCCGACGATCTGGTGCAGGAGTCGCTGGTACGCGTCTACCGGCACTGGCGCCGCATCGCATCCGGTGAGCCGGATGCATACGCACGCAAGGTGCTGACGAGCGTATTCATCGACGAGCGCCGCAGACCGTGGCGGCGCGAGACGGCCACCGCCACGGTGCCGGAGGAGGCGACTGTGGACGAGCCCTCGACCGTTTCGGGTCCACTGCTCGACGCGCTGCGCCAGGTACCGCCCCGGCAGCGGGCGGTGCTGGTGCTGCGGTTCTGGGAGGACCTGTCGGTGGAACAGACAGCGCAACTGCTCGGCTGCTCCACCGGAAACGTGAAGAGCCAGTCCGCCCGCGGGCTGGTCCGCCTCAGAGAGCTGTTGCCGGAGCAGGCCCTGACGTACGACGAGGAGACGGCCCGATGACTGACCTGCGAGAGATGTTCGGGACGGTGCTCAGGGACGAGCCCGCGGCCTGCACGATCGACCCGTACGCCGCGCTGGCCGACGGTCGCCGCCGGCGGGTGAAGCGCCGCGGCTGGGCCGGCGCCGGCACGGCTCTGGCTGTCGTCGTGGCAGCGGTCGCCCTCGTCGGGCTCCCGCGCATCGGATCGACGCCAACGCCCGGCGCAGTGCCGAGCGGCTCGCCGGAGTTCGGTACCGCGTGGATCGCAACTGCAGCAACGATTCCGAACGGTCTGGACCCAGCGGCCACTCGGGCTGCGTTGACCGCGGCGGGCATAGACGTCCCGCGTCTGCTCGGGCTGTCCGCTGCGGCCGCCGCCACCCCCTATCCCGCGGACACGGCCGGCGGGGAGCTGCAGCTGGCGTATCGCACCGCCGGCTCGCGGCCCAGCGAGGTGCGCGTGGTGCTGCAAGGTCCGAAAGGCTGGATCGTCCCTTGTCCATCCGACCAGCAGATCCCCAGCACGCAGTGGCCCGCCGTTGCTGGGCCGTCCGGGCCGGCCCTGGTCGGCTTGCTGCAGTGCCGGGCGAGCCCGCTCGCGAGGAAGACCACCGACAGTTCGGATCGCACCGGCTGGATGGTCGCAAGTGTCGGCGCTGGAGGAGTGGGGGACGGGTTCTTGTCAGTGACGATCTCGTCCCCGTCGGGCAGCCCGGCTCCGGTGACGTTTTCCCGCGCACTGGCAACACTTGCGGCGTTGGCGGGTCACCTGGTGTTCGACCCCACACCGGCCTCGACCGGCGTGGCCTCGGCGACGTACGACGGACCGGTCCGTGCGATTGTGCGCTATCCAGAGTTCGGTCTGACGTTGGCTCCCTCGAAGTTCGCACCGGTGCTGACCTGGCAGCAGGCCTACCAGTACTGCCTGCGCGACGGGATGTGCCGGACCGACATGACGGTGACGATTCGTTCCGGGCTGGCCACCTCGGAGTATCCCGCCACGATCCACCCCGACGGGACGCCCTTCCCCAGCGGGTCGGCGACGCCTGACATCGTCGACCACCCGGCGTACGTCCTGATAGGTAACGAGGTGGCGCCGAACTGCCCCCTGCCCGCTGGGGGGACTCCGATGCCGCCGCCCGGGTACCCATCTCCGCCGGCTACGTCCTCGACCTGCACGACGGTGGTGATCATGGACTCGACGAGCGGGCAGATGCTCACCGCCACGCAGGTCGGCCGAGCCGGGCGCTGACCGGGAACAACTGCTCGGCCGATGACCGGTGTCGGCCCGGTGGTACGGGAGGATGGGCGGGTGACTGCTGCGAAGCCCGCCATCCCTGACGTCCTGGCCAGCCGGTACGCCTCCGCGGCGATGGCCACGATTTGGTCGCCGGAGCACAGGGTGGTCCTGGAGCGTCGGCTGTGGATCGCGGTGCTCGCGGCGCAGCGCGACCTCGGTATCGACGTACCCGCAGGCGTGATCGAGGCGTACGAGGCTGTCGTCGACGACGTGGACCTGGCGAGCATCGGCGCGCGGGAGGCGGTCACCCGCCACGACGTCAAGGCTCGCATCGAGGAGTTCAACGCCCTCGCGGGTCACGAGCACATCCACAAGGGGATGACCAGCCGCGACCTCACCGAGAACGTCGAGCAGCTGCAGGTGCTGCGGTCGCTGGAACTGGTGCGGGACAAGGCGATCGCGGTTCTCGCTCGACTGGCCGAGCGCGCCGCTGAGCACACGGAGCTTGCGCTGACCGGGCGCACCCACAACGTCGCGGCGCAGACCACCACGCTCGGCAAGCGGTTCGCGTCCGCCGCGGAGGAGATGCTGCAGGCGTATGCCAGGCTCGAGGACCTGATCGGCCGATATCCGTTGCGCGGCATAAAGGGTCCGGTCGGTACGTCGCAGGACATGCTCGACCTGCTGGACGGGGACACAGCTCGCCTCGCGCAGCTCGAGGAGCAGATCGCCGGGCACCTTGGATTCACGCAGGTGCTCACCAGCGTCGGCCAGATCTATCCCCGCAGCCTGGACCACGACGTGCTCTCAGCGCTGGTCCAGCTCGCGGCGGGCCCCTCCTCGTTCGCGATGACGGTACGACTCATGGCGGGGAACGAGCTGGTGACCGAGGGGTTCAGGCCCGGTCAGGTCGGGTCCAGTGCGATGCCGCACAAGATGAACAGCCGCAGCTGCGAACGGGTCAACGGATTCGCCGTGATCCTGCGCGGCTACGCCTCGATGGCGGCCGAGCTCGCCGGGGCGCAGTGGAACGAGGGCGACGTCTTCTGCTCGGTCGTACGCCGGGTGGCATTGCCCGACGCGTTCTTCGCGATCGACGGCCTGCTCGAGACGTTCCTGACGGTGCTCGATGAGTTCGGCGTGTTCCCCGCCGTCATCGAGCTCGAGCTGCGCCGCTACCTGCCGTTCCTGGCCACGACGAAGGTGCTGATGGCCGCGGTGCGCAACGGGGTCGGCCGTGAGGTCGCGCACGAGGTCATCAAGGAGCACGCGGTGGCGGTGGCGCTGGCGATGCGGGAGAAGGGGCAGCCGGGCAACGACCTGGTCGAGCAGCTGGCCGCCGATGCACGCCTGCGACTGACCCAGAACCAGCTCGACGCGCTGCTGGCCGACCCACTGGAGTTCACCGGCGCCGCCGGTTCCCAGGTCGCCGCAGTCGTACGCCGCATCGGGAACCTGGTGGCCGAGCACCCCGCTGCCGCGAGCTACCGCCCGGAGCCGATCCTGTAGCCGGGCGCGGGTCGAAGCTCCCGAGCGAAGCGAGGTGCGGCGGCGAGTGGCGGGGCGAAGCCCCGCCCGAAGTAAGGCAGGTGTCGGGGAAGATCCGGTGCGCCTAATGCACCGTGCGGCACCTTCATCCCACAAGGGGTCGAGGACGAGGGGCGCGGGCGCGGAGGGCCGGTCGGACCGGGGGCGCGGGTCGAAGCTCCCGAGCGAAGCGAGGTGCGGCGGCGAGCGGCGGGGCGAAGCCCCGCCCGAGTTGTCGCTGGCGGAGACCCTTGCGCCCAAACTCCAGTGCCGTCGGAGGGATTCGAACCTTCCGCATCGCCCGTGCTCGACTGCCACGCCTTACGGCGTCGTCTGTCGGCGATCTCTCGCCAGCGCATCCAGGGACGGCAGTTGCCACAACCGGCGGGGCCGCTGCGGCCTTCCGCCGCCGGCCGTGATCTCGCTCACGCGGGGTCCGCTGGTGCTGCTCCGTGGACGGTACCGAGTGGGCGCCGGCGCCGGCCCCGGGTGTGGCTTGGGGCGCTTGCGGTGCGCGTAGCGCACCGCGGGGCCGGGCCCCCGCCGACGAGCGCAGCGAGTCAGTAGGGGACATCGCGAAGATAGGGTCGGGCCGTGAGCGCGCAGAGCAGTCCGGCCCCGGCGTACGACCTGCCGGAGGGATACGAGCACGTGTACTCCGGCAAGGTGCGCGACCTGTTCACCACGCCGGAGGGGCGGCTGCTGTTCGTCGCCAGCGACCGCATCTCGGCGTACGACTGGGTGCTGCCCACCCTCATCCCGGACAAGGGCCGGGTCCTCACGGCGATGTCGCTGTGGTGGTTCGATCGCCTCGAGGGCTACGTACCGAACCATGTGCGCTCCACGAAGGTGCCGGCATCGGTACGCGGCCGCGCGATGGTGTGCGACTCCCTGGAGATGTTCGCGCTGGAGTGCGTGGCGCGCGGCTACCTGACGGGGTCGGGGCTGACGGAGTACGACGCGCGCGGCTCGGTGTGCGGGGTCGGCCTGCCGCCCGGGCTCAAGGACGGCTCGCGGCTGCCCAAACCGATCTTCACCCCGGCGACGAAAGCCGCCCTCGGCGACCACGACGAGAACATCACGTTCGACGAGGCGATCGCGAGCATCGGCCAGGAGGAGGCGACGACGCTGCGCCGGCTCACCTTGCGGGTGTACGAGGTCGCCGCTGCGATCGCCGACGAGCGCGGCCTGATCCTGGCCGACACCAAGCTCGAGTTCGGCCAGCGCGTCGATGGCACGGTGGTGCTCGCCGACGAGGTCCTGACGCCGGACTCCTCGCGTTACTGGGACGCGGCGACGTGGGCCCCCGGCGGGCCACAGCCGTCGTTCGACAAGCAGTACGTCCGCGACTGGCTCACCTCACCAGCATCGGGCTGGGACCGTCACAGCGGCGAGGCACCACCGCCTCTGCCGGACGAGGTCGTCGAGCGGACCCGAGCCAAATACATCGAGGCGTACGAACGACTTACCGGCGCCACGTTCAGCTGATGCCGCCGCTTCAACCTGGGACGTGGCTGCTCACCGGCGGTGCGGGGTATATCGGCGCCCATGTGATCCGGTCGCTGCAGGGTGCCGGCCACGAGGTCGTCGTCGTCGACGACCTGTCCACGGGAGTGCGTCGCAAGATCCCGGCCGACGTCGCGTTCGTCCGCGCCGATGTCAGCGACCGCGTGGCGATGACGCGGGTGCTCGCCTCGCACGCCGTCACGGGGGTTGTGCACCTGGCTGCCAAGAAGGCGGTGGGGGAGTCGGTGGAGCACCCGCTGGACTACTACCGGCACAACGTCGACGGTGCCGTCGCGCTGGCTGAGGCCATGGTCGACGTCGGCGTACGCAATGTCGTGTACTCCTCCTCCGCAGCCGTGTACGGCGACATCGATGTCGACCTGGTCACCGAGCAGTCCGCCACGGTCCCGGTGTCGCCGTACGGTCAGACCAAGCTGATCGGCGAGTGGGTGTTCCAGGACGCTGCGGTCGCCCACGGGCTGTCGTGCGTTGCGCTGCGGTACTTCAACGTGGCCGGCGCCGGCGGCGACGACCTCGGTGACACAGGGGCGTTCAACCTCGTGCCGCTCGCGCTGCGCGCCGTCGCCCAGGGTGTCCGCCCGCAGGTATTCGGCGCGGACTACCCGACGCCGGACGGCACGTGCGTACGCGACTACATCCACGTCGCCGACCTGGCCGAGGCCCACGCAGCGGCAGCGGAGGCGGCGGCATCGGCGCCCTCGGGTGGGTTCGTGGCGTACAACATCGGGCGCGGCGTCGGGGCCAGCGTCCTGGAGGTGATGGCGCAGGTCAGTCGCGCGGTCGGGCGGGACATCGACGCCGAGGTCGTCGGGCGCCGCCCGGGCGACCCGGCACGCATCGTCGGATCGGTGGCCGCCGCGCGGGACGGCTTGGGCTGGATCGGCGAGCGCGACCTCGGCGACATGGTGACGAGCGCGTGGTCCGCCTGGCAGGCGTACCCCCCGACCTGACCCCAACTCCCAAGATCGCCCCTTAGGGACGATCAACGCAGCTCAACTCCCTTGATCGTCCTCTTGGGAAGATCAAGGCAGTTCAACTGCGCAGATCGACCCGAGACAGCGATCTTGGGGTGGTACGACGCGTCGGCGAGCGCTCAGCCGCGAGCCAGGGCCTTGGTGGGGTCCTTGATCGACAGCACGGCGACCGTTGCCGGCACCGTCGCGTCGCCGAGCGTCACCTCCAGCTTCGTGCCATCGTCGGAGACCGCGGTGTCGAGCTGCGCGAACGCGATCAGGCCGAACTGCGGGCTGATGATCCGGCTGGTCAGGATGCCCACGACGGCGCCGTCACGCAGCACGTCGGCGCCCTCCTCCGGCAGATCCGTACCTTCCAGCACCAACGTCTTGAACCGCTTCGGCGGGGCGCTAGCGATCTCGGCGAGCTTGGCCTTGCCGAGGAACTCGACGTCGCTGTCGAGGGCGACGAGCCGGTCCAACGACACGTCGTACGGCGTGCTCTCACCCGGGAAGTAGTCCTGCTCGTAGACGATGAGGCCGGCTTCGAGGCGTACCGGCTCCAGCGTGTCCAGGCCCATGGGTACGGCCCCGGCCTCGCACAGCGCATTCCACAGTGGCACCGCACCGTCGCGCGACGGGATCAGCTCGTAGCCGATCTCACCGGAGAATCCGGTACGCATGAGCCAGGTCGAGACTCCAGCGATGTCGACCTTCTCGGTGAGGAAGTTGAAGTAGCGCAATGAAGAAACGTCGATATCGGTCAGCGACTGCAGGATCTCGCGGGATTTCGGGCCCTGCAGCGAGAGCAACGGCATCTCGTGGGTGCTGAGCTCGAAGTGGACGTCGAGCCCCTTCGTGTTCTCAGCCCACCACTCGCCGAGCTCGGTGTTGGTCAGCGCCCACCACAGCTCGTCGGAGTGCTTGAAGACGGTGCCGTCGTCGACGAGGAACCCGTTCTCGTCGACGAATGGCCCGTAGCGCACCTGCCCAGGCTTCTGGGTGGTGATGTCCCTGGTGAAGACCCGCTGGATCGCTGCCTGCGCGTCCGGTCCGGTGACGACCCACTTGACCATCGGGTAGACGTCCCAGAGCGCCGCGCCGCCGCGTACGGCCTCATAGCCCGCGGGATGGTCGCCGAAGCTGTCGGTCCACCACCAGCCGCCGTCGTCCCGGAACGTGGCACCCCGAGCCTCCTGGACCTCGTGCAGGACGGAACGGACGGTCTCGGTCACGACGGTGCCTTTCGAAGCAACGGACTGAACGGCCAGTCAGCCACCCTACGGCAAGCCCGCCCAGCCTCGCCAGCCTCCCGCCCTGCCCTCCCCGGCTTCTAATGGACACAGAGCGGGGGCGCGAAGGGCGGGCTTGGCGCGGATAGGCTGAGGGGTACCGCCTGTAGACCTCCCGACCTGGAGTGCGCCCGTGGCTCGCGTCACTGTCGACGTCATGCTCAAGCCAGAGATCCTCGACCCGCAGGGCAAGGCCGTCGAGGGGGCGCTCGAGCGCCTCGGTCTGGCCGGGGTCACCTCGGTGCGCCAGGGCAAGCGCTTCGACATCGAGCTGGACGGCGAGATCGACGACGCCCGGCTCGCCTTGGTGCACGAGCTCGCCGGGTCGCTGCTGTCCAACCCGGTGATCGAGGACTATCGGGTCCGGGAGGTCCTGCAGTGACGGTCGGACCAGTGACGGCCGGGCCGGTGACAACGAGTGCCGTGACGAAAGGGGCCGCGACGGTCGTCGCCCCTGCGGTCGGCGGGGCGAGGGTGGGGGTCGTCACCTTCCCTGGCTCGCTGGACGACAGCGATGCGGCCCGAGCCGTTCGGGTGGCTGGCGCCGAACCGGTACGCCTCTGGTACGCCGACGCCGACCTGCACGACGTCGACGCGGTGATCCTGCCGGGGGGTTTCTCGTACGGTGACTACCTGCGCTGCGGTGCGATCGCTCGCTTCGCCCCGATCATGAGCGAGATCATCCGAGCCGCGGGCGGCGGGCTTCCGGTGCTGGGTATCTGCAACGGCTTCCAGGTGCTCTGCGAGTCGCACCTGCTGCCCGGCGCGCTGGTACGCAACCACCTGCTGCACTTCGTGTGCCGCGACCAGCGGCTGCGCATCGAGCAGGTCGACACCCCGTGGACCAGCGGGTACGCGGCCGGCGAAGAGATCCTGGGACCACTGAAGACCGGCGAGGGCGGCTACGTCGCGGACGATGCAACGCTGGACCGGCTCGAGGGCGACGGGCAGGTCGTCGCGCGCTACCTCGAGCTCAACCCGAACGGCAGCCGGCGCGACATCGCCGGCATCAGCAACGAG
>JANWJC010000076.1 GCA_025449595.1 Acidobacteriota bacterium
GCTCTCGGCGTGGCGGTCGTGTCAGCGGTTGCCGCCACCGCCGGCAGTCTCACGAGCGCGTCGGGAGCGGCCGACGCGTTCAGCCGGGGCCTGGTTGCGACTGCTGTCATCGGCGTCGTCGTGGCGGTTGTCGCCTTCGTGACCCTGCCCGCCAAGCCCCAGGCAACGGGAGCCGGGATGCACATGCATCACTGACCTCCGTGCTCGGCCAGATCTAGGTCCGTGAGGGGTACCTACAGGAACGCACCTAGCGCCCCCGTGTTGGACACCATTCCAGGAAAGGTTGGCACAGTGAGAACCAAGGACAAGCGTTACATCGGCATCGTCCTATTCCCAGATGTCGAGGAGCTCGACGCTGTTGGTCCGTACGAAGTTCTGGCCTATTGGACGAGGACGTTTCCCAGCGACGGCTACTCGACCCTCTGCATCTCCCGGAACGGCGGGATGGTCACATGCGCCAAGGGTCTTGGAATCCATGCGCACAGCTCCTTCGACCAGGCGCCCGCCCTTGATGTGCTGCTTCACCCGGGCGGCGTGGGAACTCGACCCATGCTCAAGAATGAAGAACACCTTGAGTGGGTACGTGAGCAACGAACCGCCGTGCCGCTCATGACCAGCGTCTGCAGCGGCTCACTCGTGTTTGCTGCCGCCGGCCTGCTACGCAATCGCCCCGCCACCACCCACTGGGGCGCGTTGAGCGAGCTCGCGAAGCTGGATCCCACCACCTTGATCGACCCAGACGCGAGGTTCATCGACGACGGCGACCTCGTGACGTCCGCGGGCGTGTCGGCGGGGATAGATATGGCCCTGCACTTGGTGAGTCGCCTAGCTGGGGTTGAGCGTGCCCGTGAGGTTCGCCGGTACATCCAATACGACCCCGCGCCGCCTGTTTAGTAGGCCCTCGGCTAGTGGTGGCGTATGATCGGATACCCGTCCTGGGGAATGATGTGGTGCGTGGGGTCATTCATGACTGGGTCCTCCTTGGTGACCGTAAGAAACCCCTGCTTTCACCCACGATGCCTCCACGAGGAGGTGTGCAGACCGACCCCGAACATGAGGGTCCGCAGGTCAGACCTATCCGGCCGAGATCCGGCCCCGCCCTTCCAATCTGGCCATGCCGGTTCGATCCAGGTCACCCGCTCCACCGTGCAGCCATCTAGCTCCGTTCGACGCAGGACGGGCGAGGCGCGACACATCAGCCAGGGCGTGAATTTCACTCTCGTCGCATGTTGTCTCATCAGCTCAGCCCGTGCCCGCCACCTGCGCGATGGGCTCCACATGCCCCCCCGGCGAGCAGTCGGGCGGGATTGCGGCCACTGTTAGATGACTTCGTGACTTTGAGCGACGCCGTAGATGGGGACCGGCTGCTCCGTCAGGGCTTCACCCTGGAGTGGATCACCCTAGGCTGGAACGTCGTGGGAATCTTCGTTCTCGCCGCCGCGGCGATTGCCGCTCGGTCGGTGGCCCTGGCTGGGTTCGGTCTCGACTCGCTCATCGAGATCGTGGCGAGCACGGTCGTCATCTGGGAGCTCAGCGGCACGGGTGAGGCCCGGCAGCGGCGCGCTCTGCGGATGATCGGTGTCGCCTTCCTTGTTCTCGCGGCCTACCTGGCGGCCCAGTCCGCGGTGGTCGTGATCGCCGGATGGCACCCTCGGCACAGCCCAGTCGGCATCGTTTGGACGGCCATCACGGCCGTGGTGATGTTCTCCCTTGCCGCGGGGAAGGCCCGGGTGGGTCGGGCGCTCGACAACCCGGTCCTGCGCACAGAGGGGCGGGTCACCCTGATCGACGGGTTGCTCGCCACCGCGGTTCTCGTCGGGCTCGTCCTGAATGCGGCGTTCGGTTGGTGGTGGGCCGACCCTCTAGCCGGTCTGGTGCTGGTGTACTACGCGATCGTCGAGGGACGGGCGGCGCTCAAGCACTGACCGGGTCAGATGGCGTTCAGCACCGCACCTGCTCGTCGTACGACGCCGAAGTCGGAGGTGGGCAGGAACGCTGAGCCCAGGACCGCGAAGCCAGTCGCACGCAGCACGCATCGACCCCGGCGCCCGTGACAAGAACCGAGCCCGGTAGAGCCGGGACCGACTCCGGAGGATGGCGCAGTGTCGTGAAGTACGGCCCAGAGCATCGGTACTGCGCAGGGTCGCGCCGCCCGTTATCATCGTCGAGTGGCGATGACATCCCCAGAACATGATGCGACGGGCAACGTCGACCTCGCCCCGGCCGTTGCCCTGTTCCGGAGCCTGGGCGACCCGACCCGGCTCGCGATCGTGCATGAACTGGCCCGCGGGGAACGGCGGGTGGTGGATCTGACCAGCGCCCTAGGACTCGCGCAGTCAACGGTCTCAGCGCACCTGGCATGCCTGGCGGACTGCGGCCTGGTCCGTTCTCGGCCCGTGGGACGGGCATCGATATACGCCTTGGTCGAGCCGGCGCTGCTTACAGTGTTGGCCGCGGCCGAGGAGCTGCTCGCGGCGACTGGGAACGCGGTCGAGCTGTGCCCGGTCTACGGCGAGCGCTCATTCGCCGCCGCCGCCAAGTCGGGGACCTCATGATCTCGCGCGACCACGACCACGGCGCTGTTGCGGCGGGTCACCACCGGCCGTTGGCGATCGTGCAGGCCTGCCTAGCCGAACACTTTGACGTCGAGCACTCCACCTTCCAGGTCGAGCCTCTTACTCACGCGCATCACGAACATGCCACCAACGCCTGAGCCCCCCAAGGGCAGCGGTCCGCGGCTCGGGGAGGCGACCCCCGGCGAGACCTGCGCCCAACCAAGGACCGGAGAGCTCGCAACCGTTCGCGATGCGGGTTGGTTGCGGGCGGCCCGCCAGGCGCGGGCGCTGTCGTGGTTCTCCCTGGCCTGGATGACCGGGGAGGGAGTCCTCGGGCTGGTCGCCGGGGCCGCGGCTGGCTCGATCGCACTCGTCGGGTGGGCTCTGGGCAGCGTCATCGAGGGACTCGCCTCGATCATCGTGATCTGGCGACTAACCGGGTCGCGCACACTGTCCGACTCGGCCGAAGGCCGTGCCCAGAGAGCCGTTGCGGTCTCCTTCTTCCTCCTCGCCCCCTACATCGCATTCGAGAGCATCACCGCGCTCGCACAACACGATGAAGCAGCCGTCAGCGTCCTGGGCATCGCCGTCACCACCGCGAGCCTGCTCGTCATGCCGATCCTTGGCGTCGCCAAGCGCGGCGTCGGCTCCCGCCTCGGCTCCGGTGCCACCCGCGGCGAAGGCCTGCAGAACCTAATCTGCGCAGCCCAAGCCGGTGCCGTCCTGATCGGGCTCGCTGCAAATGCTGCACTCGGCTGGTGGTGGCTCGACCCCCTCGTCGGCCTCGCACTAGCAGGCTGGGCGATCTATGAAGGAGTCGAGGCCTGGCAGGGTGACGACTGCTGCTAAGCACGTTCCCAAACACCGTCGCCTCGACCCCTTGGCAAACGGGACTCAGCTGTCTCCCGCGCGCATGGCCAGGCCGAGAGCCTAAGCCAACACAGCGCCCCGTTCCGCTCGGGCGTGCCATGTTGTTGTGCAGCGTTCGGGGTGGCGTGTGATCTGCTGATCGCGATGCCTCATGGCAGCTCAATGCGAGAGCAGATGCGCGGCATACTCTGTGTTGCGGATTCGGGGTTCGAGTCCCAGTAGGCGCGCTCGTTCGACCTGCAGGAATCGGTAGCCGCACCTGAACCTGGGGGCGTCGAATCGGCCAGCGCGCCACCGGATCGGCGGGTGGTACTGGCAGTACCTGGTTCGGCAGGGACTCCCGTCCTCATGCTGGAACGGGTTGACTGCCCATAGCCCACCCGACTGAGACGACGAGAAGGACCTCATGCGAGCGACCCTGATCTACGGTGCCGGCGACGTACGCGTCGAGACCGTGCCGGACCCGGCCATCCAGCAGGCCACCGACGCGGTGGTCCGCGTGCTTCGCGGCTGCATCTGCGGCAGCGACCTGTGGCCGTACGCCTCGATGCCCGCGGTCGATCACGGGAACCGCATCGGCCACGAGTTCCTGGGCGTGGTGGAAGACGTGGGCGCCGACGTCTCGGGCCTCAGAGCGGGCGACCTGGTCGTGGCCCCCTTCGTCTGGGCCGACAACACGTGCGACTTCTGCCTCGAAGGACTGCAGACCTCGTGCCGGCACGGCGGGCTGTGGGGCCGTAACGGGATCGACGGTGGACAGGGCGAAGCCGTACGGGTTCCGCAAGCGCAAGGCACCCTCGTGAAGCTCCCGGTCGGCGAAGACTCTGCGCTCCTGCCGTCGCTGCTCACGCTGTCCGACGTGTATCCGACGGGCCATCACTGCGCCGTTACCGCCGGGGTCTCGGCCCGCACGACGGTGACCGTCATCGGTGACGGGGCCGTCGGGCTGTGCGCGGTCCTGTCGGCCAAGCGGCTCGGCGCCGAGCGGATCATCCTGATGGGACGGCACAAGGACCGCACCGACCTGGGCGTCGAGTTCGGTGCCACCGACGTGGTCGCCGAGCGCGGCGACGGAGGCGTGGAGAAGGTGCTCGAGCTCACCGGCGGCGACGGCACGCACACGGTCCTGGAGTGCGTCGGTCTCAAGGAGGCCGTGGTGACGGCGTTCGCCGTCGTGCGGGCAGGTGGTGTGGTCAGCCGGGTGGGGGCTCCGCAGTACCCAGAGGTCCCCATGGACTTCGGGGACTTCCTGCGCAACATCACTCTCACGGGCGGGGTCGCTCCGGCCCGGGCCTACATCGAGGAACTGCTGCCGGACATCCTCGAGGGAACGGTCGATCCGAGCCGTGTCTTCGACCGCACCGTCGACCTCGATGGCGTGCCCGACGGCTACCGCGCCATGGCGGCCCGTGAGGCTCTCAAGGTGATCGTCGCCCCATGACCGGACACCATCTGACCTAAGGAGAACAACACGTGAAGTACAGCCGCTTGGGGAGCTCGGGCCTGCTGAAGAGCGTGCGCGACGCCCTCGAGCACACCGTCGGAGACGGAGCCGACATTCCCACGTTCGAGGCGGGTGTAGTACTCGACGCTGATACCCGCGAGCAGCGCCACTTCCTCGCGCCCTAGACCCGTGATGCGACGGTTGGCACCGTAGATGGGCAGGCCAGATTTCTCGGGGCTGAGTCTCGCCCGTCGTGTCGTGAGGAAGTCCCGGATCTCCTCCTTCGGGTTCATGAGATCAACGGTACGGGTCGCGGGCCATCATGGGAGTCCCTGTTGGTACCCCCATCAACACGAGCTCCCACGCAGCCCCGGGTCGTCTCAGCCATCGTCACTAAGGCGACGACTTCCACCGCCTGGACGCGCAGATCGACGACTACGCCAGCGCTGGGAAGTAGTGGTGCGCGTACTCCTCATAGGGTCGGCTGCCGTTGACCCCAGCGACTCATTACGGGGTTCGTCGCGGCGTAGTACCAGACGAGGCCCATCGCCTGCTGAAGCGCCCATGCCATCCCGCGACGCCACTGAACGTCGCCGCACTTCGGCTGTTGTCTGACCAGGTCCCTGCCCTCGTGGTCGAGTAGATGCCACACGGACACCTCGATCCTGCTTCAGACGAGTTTCGGGTAAACGAGGAGCAGACTGACCGCACCCAGGAACATCACAAGGCCCACCCCCAGGAGAAACCACTGCGCACGACGACCCTGCATCCGTCCCGACATGGCGGCGAAGAAGAGCACCGACGCGAACGCGACCGTTAGCAGTGTGTAGTTGTCCCCTCGCTGGTTGTAGTCGAGGGCTTCGGCGAACTTCGCGTCGGCTCGCGCGTCGGCGGCGCTAGCCGCTGCAAGTTCGGGGACCTTGTATTCCGGCATGGAGAACGGTGAAGCCGGTGCTTGGGGGTTCGTCTTCGGGTTCGTCGCGATCCACGCGGTGAAGGCTGTCTTGAGCGGCTCGGGGAATCGGGCCGAGAGGTAGCTCTGAAGTCGTGTGTTGTTGGTGGCGGTCGCTTCGAGCCATTGGGTGTAGAGCGCGACCTGGATGGTCTGTCGACGGTTCGCGTCACCGTCATCGCGCGATGCCTCGATTCGGGCCGAGCTGGCCTGACTGAACGAGATGGACATCGCACCGCCCCACTTGCTCGCCTGGAATCCCGACCAGGCCGTGAGGATTGTCGTGATGGACAACAGGACAACGGCAACGAGCTCTCGCCAGTCGTGCCGACTACTGGTCGTCTGGGTGTCCTCGTCCATGCGTGGAGTATGAAGCACGCACGTGCGGGGTTTCGCTCGGCCGTGGCCCTCACCCTCGCCGACAGCCCCAGGTGATGGCACATGGAACCGCCTAGCTGCCTTGGAGCAGCGAAGAACCGTTCAAGAGGCTCTGCTCGAGAGTGATCTGGAGCCATCTCTGATACTTCTCGACGTCCCACCCGCTGTACTCGCGCAGGAGCTGGTGCACCTCGGGGCTGGTCATCGTCCAGATGATGTCGGCGGCATCACCGACAGTGAGACCGTCCGCCAGGTCACCGTTGGCTGCGATCCAGGATGCGATCGTCATCATCGCGGCACGTCGCTGCCGCAGCTGGAGGTCCTCTCGCAGTTCGCGTGCGTCGGTGTCCACCACTGCCGCGGAACGCAGGATGTCGTCGAGCGGCCGGATGCGCTCGAGCTGTCCCGTCATGCCTGATGCGAACATCTCGATCTGCCGGCGCTGGTCGGTCTCGCGGCGCATCGCCTGCGGCTCGTCCCGCTCCAGTACCGGGAGGTCGGCGTCGTCACCTCCGACGACGACGTCGAGCACAGCCCGCAAGAGCGCCTTCTTGCTCCCGAACACGTGCAGCACCGTGTCGCTGGCGACGCCAGCCGCGACTGCAACGTCACCGAGGGTCGTACGGGGATACCCCGCGTCTGCGAACAGCTCCCGCGCCGCAGCAAGAATCCGAGCACGGGTGGCAGCCGCCTGCTCGGCACGCAGCGTCGAGCGGTACCGGCGTCTCTTGACAGGTTCGGACATCGGGGCCACAGTATCACCTATTCATTCCAGAGATACTGGAACCAATATGAGAGAAGGCGCCACATGGACACGCTCGAGCGCAACAAGGCCAACGTGCACCGCGTGTTCGACGAAGGATTCAGCCAGGGGCGACTCGATGTCGTCGACGAGGCGCTGGCGCCCGATGCCGTCGATCGTCACCCGTTCGAGCCGGGCGAACCCGACTTCCGATCCCACCTCAAGGCAGCGATCACCATGTTCCGCGCAGCCATGCCCGACCTGCACGCCAGCGTCGAGGACATCGTCGCCGAGGGCAGCACCGTCGCAGCTCGGGTCCGGATGACCGGCACCCACACTGGCGCACCCCTGTTCGGGATCCCCGCCGCCGGCCACTCGGTCGACATCGAGCAGTTCCACTTCATCCACTCCGACGACCAGGGCCATGGAGTTCGGCACTGGGCCAATGTCGGCGCCGACGAGCTTCGCAACCAGATCACCGCCTCGTAGGCAGCAACTTGGGACACCCCGGTTCGCCACCGCCGCGACCACCCCGAGAGTCGCGGTTCTTGCGCGGGTCGTACGGCCATCTCGGCGTCGGCCGGTCGGCAAGCCCGCGGCGGGTCAGCCGACAACGGCGAAGCGCGCAAAGGGCCCACAGAGGTCCCGTTCGCCCTCGCGCTGGCGCGACGCTTCAGCATGGTGGATCCGGGCTGGTCCGAGAGTCCCCACGGCGCCACTGACACGGTACGACACAACGCGGAGAAGCGGCCACGGCCGGCCCCGTCTGCCGCAAGTCGACGAGCGACCCAGGCAGGTGCTCCTGCCTGGGTCGCTTGCACGCTCGGCTCGAGCGAGAGACACCTATGCGTCGTACGTAGCGCCGAGCTCCGCCATCAGGGGCGGGCTCTTGTGCCCGGCCTCCTTCAGGATCGGCCCGACCTCAGGGTCGGTGACGAAGCTCTGCCAGCCGTCGGCGTCCCAGTCGAAGAGCACCCACACACGGTCCGACTCGCTCGGGTCGCGGAACACGGTCGAACCCTTGGAGCCGTGCAGCTTGCGCTTGTCAGCACTCGTAGTCGCGAAGATGCTGATCCAGCGGTCGTAGTCCTCGATCGTCGTCGTCGCCAGGAACATGGTGTTCTCCTTCGTTGTCGAGAGCGGGTTCCCGAGGCCAGGTAGGCTGTCAACGAACGTATGGATCTCGGGCTCACCGCGCATGGGGAGGTCCCCCTATTTCCGCGAGCACTCTGCGCACCGGCGAGCTCGTCGCGACCCTGGCCCTGGCTCAGGACAACGCCTTCGGCCAGCCGCTGGAGTCGCAGCTGCGATCGTGCCTCCTCGCCGTCTGGCTGAGTGAGGCCGCGGGGCATGACCCGGGGCTACGCGACGACATCTACTGGGTCGCGTTGCTGCGGTACATCGGTTGTACCGGCCACGCACACGAGGTTGCCACCGTCTTCGGCGACGAGATTGCCATTCGTGCGCAGACGTTGGTGCATGACGCCGCGAACCCAGCCGAGGTCCTACGCGACGTGTTGGCGTTCGCGACCGCCGGACGGCCCCCCGAGCAGCACGAACAGATTGCAAGCACGATCCAAGCCGGGCTGGTCGACTGGGCGGTGAACAACTTCACGTCCGGCTGTGAGGTCGCCGACATGCTGGCGGCCCGACTCGGTTTCGGATCGGGCGTACGGAACGCCCTCGGCTTCACTTTCGAACGATGGAACGGGTCCGGGTTCCCTGCCGGTGCGGCCGGCGGCGCGATCCCGCTCGCGATGCGGGTGGTGCACCTCAGCCACGACATGGAGGCGCACGGCCGAATCTACGTACCGGCCGAGGCGGTGGAGGTCGCTCGCGATCGAAGCGGCCGTACCTACGACCCCGAGCTCGTGGACCTCTTCGAGGCGCACGGGATGAGCTGGTTCGACGAGCTCGGCAAGCTGGACCCATGGGATGCCGTGCTCGACCTGGAGCCGCAGCCGCACCGTGCCCTCGACGGCGCGCAGCTCGACGACGCGCTCACGGTGGTCGCCGACTTCATCGACCTGAAGTCTCCGTACATGGCCGGGCACAGCCGTCGTTGCGCTCAGCTCGCCGCTCTCGCCGCGGGCCTGCTCGGACTTGGCGACGGTGACATCGCGACGATTCGTAGGGCGGCGCTCGTCCACGAGCTCGGTACGACGGCTATCCCGAACTCGATCTGGGACAAACCCGGTCAGCTGACACGCGCGGAGTTCGACCGCGTCGAGCGTCACACCTTGCTCACCGAGCAGATGCTGCGCCGTTCACCGGCCCTCGCGGTGTTGAATCCGATCGCCGCCACGCACCACGAGAAGAAGGACGGTTCGGGCTACCACAAGGGGCTGCGCTGCGACGCGGCCGATCCCGGCGCGAGCCTTCTCACTCCCGTGGACATGTTCGTGGCGCTCACGACGGATCGCGCAGACCGGCCGGCGTTCTCGCCCGAACACGCCGCGAGCGAGCTCCGCCGGCTCGCCGCGGAGGGCGTACTCGACGAACGCGCGACCGACGCCGTACTGGCGGCAGCTGGTCACGACGACGCCGTCGGGAGGAAGGCCCAGCGACGCACGCACCCAGGCGGGCTCACGGGTCGCGAGGTCGAGGTGCTGCGTCTCGCGGCGAGGGGGCTCACCACGAAGGAGATCGCCGGCCAGCTGTTCATCGCCCCGAAGACGGCCGACCATCACATCGAGAACGTCTATACCAAGATCGGAGTGTCGACTCGGGCCGCGGCGGCCCTGTGGGCGATGCAGCACGCCGTCGTTCAGTGACGGGGAGGACACTTGGTCTGATCGCCTCGGCGAGCTTCGGGGACTACCGCCTGTTCCGCAGGAACGGCTGGCTCTGACCTGCGCGTCCTGCCCTTGCGTCCGGACGGGCACTGCTGACCCGGCGGCGTCGACCGCGAACCGATCAGCCGACGGTCGCGGCGATCGTTGCCACTGCGAGGGATACGACGAGCAGACCGACCAGCAGCGGCCAGACAAAGCGCAGGTACTTGTCGTAACCCACCTTGCCGCAACACCCTCTCACTGCTGACTCATCGGTCAGCAACGCGCTACGGTGCACGGGTGACTACCCACACTCGTACCGTGCTGCGCCCGCACCTGCTTCTTGACGTCGTCAGCGGGCAGCTGCTGCGCGATCGCGCCGTCGTCGTCGAGGGCGAGCGCATCGTCGACGTCGTAGGAGCCGAAGCTGCACCGGCCGAGGGAGCGCGCGTCATCGACCTACCGGACCACACGCTGCTGCCCGGCCTTGTGGACTGCCATGCCCACCTCGTCGGGGAGCCGGACAGCGGTCACAGCTATGCCGAGCTGCTGACTCGTACCGGCGCCCAGGAGGCCCTCTCCGGCGTACGCAACGCACGCGCCACCGTGCTGGCCGGGTTCACCACCGTTCGCGACGTGGGTACGTTCCGGGCCTTCGTCGACGTGGCCCTGCGCGACGCGATCACGGCCGGCTGGATCGACGGACCGCGGATGCAGGTCGCCGGCGCGTACATCACGTGTTCCGGTGGAGGTGGCGACATCACCGGGCTGGCACCCGACGTCGATGCCGTGGTCCCGTACGAGCTGCGGGTCGGCGTGGTCGACACCGTCGACGAGGTGCGACGCGCGGTACGGCGTGTCCTGCACGGTGGCGCCGACCTGGTCAAGCTGATCGCGACCGGCGCCGTGATGACCGCCGGCGGGGTGCCCGGGGCCGCAGAGCTCACGGAGGACCAGATCCGCGCGGCGGTCGAGGAGGCGTCGCTGTACGGCGCCGACGTCGCCGCCCACGCCCACGGCGCCGAGGGCATCAAGCGCGCGGTCCGCGGCGGGGTGCGCTCGGTCGAGCACGGCTCGCTCATGGACGACGAGGCGATCGCGATGATGGCGGCGTCAGGGACGTTCCTCGTGGCCGACATCTACTGCGGCGACTACATCGCGCAGGTCGGCCGGGAACAGTCCTGGGACGCCGACGCGCTGCGCAAGAACGACGAGACGACGGTGACGCAGCGAGAGGGTTTCGCCAAGTGCGTCAAGGCCGGCGTCAGGATCGCGTTCGGGACCGACAGCGGGATCTACCCGCACGGCCTCAATGCCCGGCAGTTCGCGTACCACGTGCAGTGGGGACAGACACCGCTCGACGCGATCCGGTCCGCGACCCTGCACGCCGCCGAGCTGCTGCGCTGGGACGACCGCATCGGGCGCATCGAGACCGGCTACCTCGCGGACGTCATCGCCGTCGAGGGAAACCCCCTCGAGGACGTCCGCCTGCTCGAGGACGTCCGCTTCGTGATGGCCGGCGGCAAGGTCCTCACCGCCCCCTGAGACGACGTCGCTTCGGATCGCGGCGGCTCACGTCAGCAGCGCGCGTCCGTACCAGTCGTTCGGGTCACGGATGCCGGGGAGGGCGAAGAAGTAGCCACCACCGGTCGGGCTGATGTAGTCGATGAGGGGCTCGTCGATGAGCCGCGTCTGGGTCGCCTCGAACTGCTTGATCGGGTTTTGTTGGTAACACGTGAAGATCAGGCCCATGTCAAGGTTGCCGTTGAGATCGATCCCACGGTCGTAGTTGTAGCCCCGGCGCAGGATCCGGGTCGGGTCGGTGGCATGGGTGCGCGGGTTGGCCAGGCGCATGTGGGCATCGAGGCCGATGACCTTGCCGTCGGGGTCCTTGGAGTAGTCGGGAATGTCGTCCTCGGAGGATCCGTCGAGCGGTGCACCGGAATCGCGGCGACGGCCGATCATGCCCTCCTGCTCCGCGAGGGAGACGCGGTCCCAGAACTCGGCGAACATCCGGATGATCCGCGTCACCTGGTAGCTGCCGCCCGCGACCCATGCGGGCTCGTCGCTGCTCGCCCAAAGCAGCTCGTCGGCCACGGTCGGCTCAGTTACCGGAGGCTGAGCGATTCCGTCCTTGAAGCCGAGCAGGTTTCGTGGTGCCCCAGTGGGGCGGGAAGGGGACAGGAAGCCGTCGATCCGGTACTTGAGCTGCATGGTGCCGCGCGTCTGCTTTGCGATCAACCGTAGGGCGTGCAGGACGGTGTCGGTACTGCCGGCGCAGATCTGCAGGGACAGGTCGCCGTGGCACTGCGCGGGATCGAGGTTGTCGTTGGGGAAGGTGCGCATCGGAACCAGGTGGCGCGGCTTTGCCGCGGCAAGGCCGAAACGCTTGTCGAACAGCGACGCGCCCACTCCGACGGTGATGGTCAGGCCGTCGGCGGGGACGACCGGGCCGAGCAGCCCGGAGTCCGACGGTGGGGCACCGACACCGAGATCGACGGGTACGCCACCGGAGGTGAGGAAGCGGGCCTGCTCGGTCAACGTCGTGAACAAGCTGCGCAGCTCGGCGTGGGAGCGCGCGGTGACGTCGAAGACGGCGAACGCCGCTGCCGGTGGCGGCGGGGTGAGGATCCCTGCCTGGTGCTCCCCTTCGAACGGGACCACAGGAAGCGACCCGGCTGTCGACGTCGGCTCGTCCGCTGATGCCCGCTCCGCGGTCATGGCGGTGGCAGCGACCGCAACTCCAAGTGCGCCGGCACCAGCGCCGCGCAGGAACGAACGGCGATCCAGGCTCACGTTGCATTCCTTCCGGTTCCGGACGTACGACGGGTTTCGGTCATGGGCGGATCTCCAGGAGGTCAGGGACAACCGACAAGGTCTCCAGGACCTGTCCGGTGGCCGCGTTCACTGCCTGGCGTTGCGTGAGCGACAGCGCAGCGACAGGTATCCAGCTGCCGTCATGCCGGGCGCCGGCGATCACGTCGTGCAGCCACTTCAGCTCGGTGCTCGCTCGTGCCGCAAGGCCCGGAGACTGCCGGTCGAGCAGCGGCGTGAGCATGCGGACGAGGGTCTGCGTCCCTTCGGTGTCGGCCAGCGCGGTCGCCACGCTCGTCCCGCTGCCGTAGTCGTCCTGCCCGGTCAGCGAGAACCGGGAGGTGTCCTCGAGGATCTCGTGGGCACGCAACGAGATGTCGTTGGGGTCAAAGGTGAATGTATCGAGCTTGCTCACAAGGACATCGACGGCCTGCGTCAGCGCCGTCGCCTCGGGTACGACCGTGCCCGGACTCACCCCGCGCCAAAGGTCGTACTCGATCTTGTGGAATCCGAGGAAGTCAGGGTCGTTGACCCCCAGCGGCAGACCTTCGGCGAGTCCGTCGACCGCGTCGCCGTCCGCACCGAACGCGCCGTACGCCGCGCCGATACGATGGTAGGTCAGGTGGGCCGCAAGCCAGGCCGCCTTGGCCTTGACGACATTTCCGGCAGCCAGATCAGCCTCCAGGGCTACGGTCTGGACGTGCAGGGTGGCCAGCTGCTTGGCCACGTACGCGCGGTACGAGGCAACGACCGGTGCCAGATCAATGGTCGTGACCTTGGGGATGGCGATCATCTGGACCTGGCTCGCGCCCGACACCTCCAGGACGGCCGAGGTCTGCGTCGGCAGCCCGTCATAGATGCAGTTCCACCGGTATTGCTCCGCACCCAACGACGCCGGCAGCTCCCTGGTGGTGCCGGGACCGAGCACCTCGATCTCGGCGACGAGGCCGGAGCTGGCGGCGGTGACCAGCTCGACGTCGACCGCGTGACCGGAATCGTTGCTCACCGCGAACGTCACAGCGCCGGCACTCGGGGCGGTCCACCCGGGTGCGCAAGCCGATGCGCTCACCTGGATCGGCAGGACGGTCGCCGCACCGGACCCGGAGGAGGACGAGCCATTCGCCGCGATCACGACACCGGCCACCAGCACCGGGACCGCCACGACTGTTGTCGCCAGGACCCCCACTCGCCGCCGCGACCGCGGTGGCGTCGGATCGGCGACTGGGGACGCGGACGCGGCCTTCGCCCGATGCGCACCGATGAGGAACAGCGGCAGGAAGACGGCGAGGTAAGCGAGGTACGCGATCACCTGCAGCCAGCTCATACGCAGGTCGAGGTTGGTCACACCTCGAACGGCCTCCACCCACCAGGTCCCGCCGGCGATCCGGTCAGTCAGGTCGAAAGCGGCTGAGCCCTGCCCGGGAAGCACGCCGGCCTCCTGCAGGTCGCCAACTCCGTAGGCGAGCACGCCAGCAGCAATCACGAGCAGGACGCCGCCGGTGATCGTGAAGAATCGGGACAGGTTGACCTTGACCAGGCTTCGATACATCGCCAGGCACAGCACGAATGCGAGCACGAGCCCGACAAGCGCACCGACCACCGGCGCGAGGTTGCTGCCCGCCGCTTGCGCGTTGGTCCATACGAACAGCGCCGTCTCGAGGCCTTCCCGGCCTACCGCGACGAACGCCGTGAGGACCAGGGCGGTGCCACCGACAGCGAGGGCGTCCCCGACCTTCTCCCGCAGCCCGCTCGACAGCGTCCGGGCAGCGCGGCGCATCCAGAACACCATCCAGGTGACCAGGACGACCGCAAGGATGCTGAGGGTCCCGCCGAACACCGCCTGGGCCGTTGACGACAGCGATGCACTCGTGAACGTCAGGACCGCGCCGAAGCTCAGGCTCATGGCGATGGCCGCGGCCACACCGATCCACACACCGACGAGGGACCGGTCCGGGTCGGCGCGCCTGACAGCGCTGACCAGGATCGTCACGATCAGCCCGGCCTCGAGCCCTTCGCGCAGCCCGATCAGCAAGTTGGGGAGGAACTCGGTCCAGGACACACGAGATAAGGTAAGGCTTCCCTAACTTGGCCACCAACCCGGCCCCCCTCTTAGCCATCAACCCCGGCCTGCCGCACCCCACGCAGCGAGCCGAGATACCCACGCGACATCGCTGGGTCGGGTCGGCGATGCTGGGTCCATGTCAGCAACAGTGACGATTCCTGGGTTGCCGAGCAACCTTTCGGTGCGACCGGCGCGATATGCCGGCGAGGTCCTCGTACCCGCCGACCTGGCGGCGGTCCTGCACGTGGCTCACCGCATCGAGGAGACGTACCTCGGCGCGGCCGACATGACCTCGGCCGAGATGCTGGAGATGGTCGCCGGGCCCGATGTGCGGCGAGAGGAGTCACTCCTGGTCCTGGACCCGCAGGACCGACCGGTCGGCGCCGGCTGGTACGCGGTTGACGACGCCGGTCACGAGGTGTTCTGCGAGAGCTTCGTCGACCCGCAGCGAGACGACGCGCGCACGCTTCTGGACGGGTTGGTACGTCACGGGATCGATGTGGCACACCGGATCATCGCTGGACGAGAGGGCTGGAAGACTCGCGCCGGCCTGCTCGCCGTGGAGACGACCCATGACGAGGTGTTGCGTGCCAACGGCTACGGGGCGATACGCCGCTTCTGGCGGATGGAGGTCAGGTCAGATTCACCGGAGGTGCCCGCCACGGCTCCGGCTCTCCCGCCGGGAGTGACGATCGAGACCGGTGGGAGCGCGGAACAGCGCCAGGCCATCTATGAAGTCGACCAGGCAGCGTTCGCCGACCACTGGAACTTCCACCCGCGTTCGTACGAGGAGTCCTGGAAGCACTTGCTCGCAGAGCCCGGTGCGCGGCCGGAGTACTGGAGCCTGCTGCGTGTCGACGGCGACCCTGCAGCCTTGTGCCTGCTCAGCGACAGCCGTCTGGAGCGGGGCTACGGTTACGTCTCGGTGCTCGGGGTCCGACGTGAGTACCGGCGCCGCGGCCTGGCTCAGCTGCTGCTGCGCCGGACGTTCGTGCAGTCACGCGACAGCGGTCTGGTCGGCACCGCGTTGCACGTCGACTCGCAGAACCCCACCGGCGCGACCAGCCTGTACGAGTCCGTCGGCATGACCGCGGCGCAGGTGGTCGACGTCTACGAGCTCTCCACCGTGTGACCCCGTCTGACGCTTCGGCGTCCGGCGGGGTCACACGGGTCGTCCCGCTCAGCTGTTGGCGGGTACGTGGATCAGCTTGCGGTTGACGAACTCGTCGATGCCGTACGGGCCCAGCTCACGACCCACTCCGGAGCGCTTCGTCCCGCCGAACGGGAGCTCGGCTCCCCCACCTTCGGGCTCGTTGATCCACACCATGCCGGTGTCGAGCCGGTTGGCGATCTCCATCGCGAGCCCGGAGTCCGCGGTGTACACGCACCCACCGAGCCCGAACGGGGTGTCGTTGGCGAGCTTCACAGCCTCGTCCGGGCCACTGACCCGATAGACCACGGCGACCGGCCCGAAGAGCTCCTCGCGGAACGCCCGCATGTCCTCGGTGACGTCGGTGAGCACCGTCGCCTCCACGAACGCCCCTGGACCCTCGGGCCGCTTGCCCCCGGTTCGTACCGTCGCCCCCTTCGCCACGGCGTCATCGACCTGCGCCATGAGACCCTGCGCGGCCTGCTCGGAGACCAGCGGGCCGTACGAGGTCCCCGGGTCCGTCGGGTCACCTGTCGTCTGGGCTGCCATCGCGGTGGTGAACTGCTCGACGAACTCGTCGTAAATGCCGTCAGCCACGATGAAGCGCTTCGCCGCGTTGCAGGCCTGTCCGGCGTTCTCCATCCGGGCACCGACCGCGTCCCCGACCACCTTCGCGACGTCCGGGGTGTCGAGCACGATGAACGGGTCGGAGCCACCGAGCTCCAGGACCACCTTCTTCAGGTGCTGACCAGCCAGGGCGGCCACCGCCGTCCCGGCCCGCTCGCTGCCGGTGACGGACACGCCGCGGATCCGGGAGTCCGCGATGATGTCCGCCACCTGCTCGTTCGTCGCGAAGACGTTGATGTACGCGTCAGCGGCAAGGCCGGCGTCCTTGAACACCTGCTCCATCGCCAGCGCGGACTCAGGGCACTGCGGCGCGTGCTTGAGGACGATGGTGTTTCCCACCATCAGGTTGGGGCCTGCGAAACGCGCGACCTGGTAGTACGGGTAGTTCCACGGCATGATCCCGAGCAGTGGGCCCACCGCGCTCTTGCGGATGAAGGCGGTCCCCTCGGACTCCGAGCTCAGCGTCTCGTCAGCGAGCAGACGTGGGCCGTTGTCGGCGTAGTAGCGGTAGATGTCGGCGGCGTACTCGACCTCTCCGACGGCGTCGGCTGTCGTCTTGCCCATCTCGCGGGTGATCAGCGCCGCGAGCGCCTCGGTCCGCTCCATGTAGAGGTCGGCGACCCGGTGAAGGACGGCTGCCCGGTCCTTGACCGCAGTAGCACTCCAGCCGCCGAACGCCTGGGCGCTTCGCTCCAGGATGGTGGTGATCTCGGCGTCGGTCGCTGTCGGGTACTCCGCCTCGACGACACCGGTTGCAGGATTGACGACCTTGTACATGCTCACTGCTGAACTCCTCGGAAGTTCCTCGGACGGCCCTGCTGTCCCCACGGCGCCGTCGATGGTGATCGCTGGGACTGCCAGCCTACGGCGCGACCGGCGATCTCCGACCACGGCCGGTCATCGAGCAGCGGGTGACCAGCTCGGTGGCGGCGTCCAGGGCGCTGTCGGCGTCGTGGCCCCCTGATCCACAATGGAGCCATGACCGACCACGCAGGCAGCACGCTCGACATCACCTGGCGGCCCTCCGGAGAGTACGAGGACATCACGTACGCGACCACCGACGACGGCATCGCCAAGATCACGATCAATCGGCCGGAGGTGCACAACGCGTTCCGGCCGCAGACCATCATCGAGATCTCGGCCGCACTGGTCGAGGCCCGCGAGGACGAGTCGGTCGGTGTCATCATCCTGACCGGCGCGGGTGACAAGGCCTTCTGCTCCGGCGGTGATCAGCGCACCCGCGGCGACAGCGGATATCAGACAGCGGCCGGCACCACTGGGCGGTTCCACGTCACCGACCTGCACGTGCAGATGCGGCGCTGCCCGAAACCGATCGTCGCGATGGTCGCGGGCTGGGCCATCGGAGGGGGTCACGTCCTGCACGTCGTCTGCGACCTCACGATCGCCGCCGACAATGCCAGGTTCGGTCAGGTCGGACCCAAGGTCGGTTCGTTCGACGGCGGTTTCGGGGCCAGCTCACTCGCCCAGCTCGTAGGCCTGAAGAAGGCCAAGGAGATCTGGTTCCTGTGTCGTCAGTATGACGCCGCCGAGGCTCTGGAGATGGGTCTGGTGAACGCCGTCGTCCCACTCGCGGACCTCGAGGCGCAGACCGTGTCCTGGTGCCGGGAGATGCTGGCACTCTCCCCGTTCGCGCTCCGGCTGATGAAGGCCAGTTTTCACGCGTCCGAGGACGGCTACGCCGGGATCCAGCAGCTCGCTCACGACGCCAACCTGCTCTTCTACGGGTCGGACGAGGCGAAGGAAGGCCGAGAGTCGTTCAAAGCCAAGCGATCTCCTGACTTCGGTCAGTTCCCCCGCCGCGCCTGATTCTTTCAGCACGCGAGGCGCGAAGCCACCGCCGACCGGCAACCACCTTTGCCGGCTCACCTCTGCAGATCGTCGACAGTCTCGTCGTCGTCGATGACCTTGTAGCGGTAGACCAGCTGCTGCTTCTTCGCTGGACCCCGCACGATGACGTCGTACGGGAAAAGACAGGGGTAGCCCACAAGCGGCCGCGCCGACACGGCCCAGTTGATGTCGAGATCCAGTGTGCGCGGCGCGCATGGGTCGATGAGCAGGCGTTGCACCGTCCCCTGAATCGGTTGGATGACTGCTGTCGGTCCCACGGTCGGATCTGCGACCCACTGGTACTTCGCATAGTTGTTCCAGAAGTATCGCTGCGTCGGTGCGAGCGATTCCCAGACGCTCGCATCCGGGTACACCGTCAGGTCCGAGAGCATCTCGACCCCGCTGGACTGCACCAGCGCTGCCAGCGTCTCGGGGCCATACACCGCGACCCGCGCCGGGTGCGTCCCCTCCGCCAACGGCGCCATCGCCCTGACGACCGGATCGGTGGTCAACGGACCCAGCCCGACGTACCACGGGTTCACAAGTACCCACGAGGAGATCGAGCCGACGACGAGCAGCGCGACAGCGTACGGCGCGGCCCGACGCCACGCCAACAGAGCGAAGCCGACCGCGAACAGGGCGCTGACTGCCAGCAGCTGCTGCACGGGCGGCTGCTCGACGTCACCCCACGGCAGGGCACGGCCGGCCCACGTCATGACCCAGATCGTCACGGCAACGGCCAGGACCCAGGCGGCGACCCATGGCCAGGTCTTTCGGGTACGGCCGAGGACTTCGGCACCGATCGCCAGCAGTACCGTCGCGCCCAGTCCCAGGGCGAGGGGGACCCGTACGCCTGGCACGCGGTCCAGGAGGGTGATCCTGCCGAACCATGCGGGTAGCGGCAGCAGCGACCACGCGAGCAGTACGAGCAGGGAGCAGGTGGTGCCGATCGTCGTCCAGAACAATGCTGGCAGCGTGTTTCCGTCGTCGCTGTGCGGGCCGGACGCGGACTCGGGGGGGACCA
>JANWJC010000077.1 GCA_025449595.1 Acidobacteriota bacterium
CCTCGGACATCGTCGTCGTGGACCTGTCCCCGGAGAACATCAACGCCGCCAACGCGATGGGCTGCGCCGGGATCGTCGGTGACGCCACCCGCCAGAGCACGCTCGAGCGCGCCAAGGTCGCCGACGCAGAGCGCATCGTGGTGGCCGCGGACCGGGACGACACCGCGGTCCTTGTCACACTCACGGCCCGCCGACTGTCCCCGACCGCCTCGATCGTCGCGTCGGCACGGGAGAACAACAACATCGACGTGCTGCGACAGTCCGGCGCGGACACGGTCATCGCGACGGCGGAGTCCGCGGGCCGGATGCTGGCCCTGTCGCTGACCTCACCCGAGGCCGGCAACATGATCGCCGACCTGCTGGAGCCGATCGACGGGCTCGAGATCATCGAACGTGCGGTGGCACCGGCCGAGCTCGGGGTGGACCCCGGCTCGTTGATAAAGCTGGGCGAGGTGGTGCTGGCCGTCGTACGTCACGGGGAGGCGATCCGGTTCGACCAGGGAAGAGTCGGTCTGCTGCAACGCGATGACCAGCTCGTCGTGGTGCGCGCGGTCGGCGCCGCGAACACCGTCGCGGCCCCGCGCTGACGCGGCGGCAGGTCGCGAACCGGGTCAGGCCGGGCGTTCGGTCTCAGCAAGAGGGGCAGCGACGCGGCGAGGGAGGGAGACGGCCTGCAGCCGGCTGCGCACCCCCATCTTGGCCAGGATGTTCGAGACGTGGACGCTGGCGGTCTTCTCGCTGATGAACAGGTCCGATGCGATGGCCCGGTTCGACATACCGGCCACCAGCAGCGCGAACACCTCTCGCTCGCGCGGGGTGAACGAATAGGCCGCCGACCAGTCCTCCTCGGCGCTGTCGAGGGACACGTCGGGTGTCGCCGGCTCGCGGTCGCGTACGTCCAGGCCCGCGCCACGCACCAGCTCGTCGGCGAGCAGTACCAGCCCGGCGGCGCCCAGGCGCGCCGCCACGGTCCGGGCTCGTGCCACGACCGGTGTCGCGGCCGCCCGCGCGCCCCGCGTGACGAGCAGCGCCTCGGCGTACCGAAGCCGACACAGGCTCTCCCACCAGGGAAAACCGAGCCCGGCCCACGCGTCAGCAGCGAGCGACCAGAGCTGCGCGGACGGCTCGTGCTCCACCCGCGCGCGCGAGGCCTGGGCCGTGAGCAGGTCGGCGGACGGCACGCTGCCCGGCCGGGCACGCGTGTTGGCGGCCACCACGGCCATGAGCTCGTCGACCCCCGAGAGCAGGTCCTGCGGCGCGCCCTTCCCGAGCCGTACCGTCTGGGCGAGCACGTGCGCACCGCCGCGGGCCACCATCGCCCGCTCATAGTGGGTGTCAGCTCCCGCGATCGCCTCGAGCCCTTCGGCCAGCAGCGCCCAGGCCGCCGCCGGGTCGCCGTCCTCCACAGCGCTCTCCGCGCACCGGCTCATGCCGAGGTGGTCGTAGGCCCGCATGCCGAGCGCATCCCAGTGGGAGAGGTACTCCTCGTACAACCGGCGCCCTTTCGCAGCATCACCGGCGCGCAGCGCCAGCTCCGCACGGGCTCCCAACCGCGTTGTCGCCCCCAACCCGAAGGGATCCGCTCGCTCCCCGCGATCGATCAGCTCCCGCGCCTGGTCCCAGTCGCCCAGAAAGATCCGGATCTGCGCCGCACCTGCAAGCAGCGCCGCACCCACATCAAGGACCAGGCCCGTGCGACCGAGCTCGGAGGAGGTCGTCACGGCACCTTCCACGGCCGCCCTCGCGTCCCCCGCGTAGAACTGCGTCCAGACCAGCTCGAACGCAGTGCGCGCGTGCTGCTGCGCCTGCTCCAGGCGGTCCAGTCCGGCCAACGCCGTCCGGAGCGCGTCCACCCCGGCGTCGTGATCACCCAGATGACCCAGGATCGCGCCGAGGGTCGCGCCGGCGTACGCGGCCTCGGCGCCGTCGGTCGCCACTTGCAGCGCCTCGCGTGCCAGCGGCTCGGCCTCGGCGTTGCGATCCAAGGAGGCAAGGTGACGTGCCGTCCCGGCCATCGCCAAGGACAGGTTCGCACCACCGGCGCGAACCGCGAGGCGCACGGCGTCGTCGAAGGCGGCCGCCACCTCTTCGGCCGGCAGCGTCCACTCCCCCCTGGACGCGACAAGCAGCGACAACCTGCTGGCACGGGCCGGATCCGCCTCAGGACCCGTTCCGCCCAGCCACTGCCGAGCCATCTCGACCGCCGCGTCGATGTCGCCGGTCTGTGCGCACGCGGTGGCCGCCAGCTCGACGAGCTCGTCGTACGTGGTCCCGCTGACTGCCTCGGCGTCGTCGACCGTCGCCCACAGCGCGACCGCGCGCGCGTAGTGAGCCGCCGATACGGCCGGTGAGTACGACGAGAACTCCCCGGCGATCACAGCGGCGGCCAGCGCCCGTCGCGCGTCCCCGGCGGCCTCCCAGTGCGACGGGACCGCCGTCACCGCACGCGGGTCGTCCGGTCGGGTCGCCAGTGCCTGCGCGACCCTGGCGTGCCAGCGCTGCCGTTCGATGGGCAGCAGCCGCGTCCTGGCACTCTCGGCGAGCAGGCCGTGGCGTACGGCGTACCCCTGGCCGTCGCGCACCACGACGACGCCCGCGTCCAGGGTCTCGCGCAGCGCCTCGAGCAACCGCGCCTCATCGACCGGCACCAGCAGCCGCAGCAGCTCGTGGTCGACCTCGCCGCCCAGCGTGGACAGTGCGACGAGCAGGTCCGAGGCAGTGGGGGACAGTGACTCCACCGCGGCCCCGACCGGGTCCCCTGGAAGTGAGTCCGGGACGGTGCCGTTCACGTGGCTCTGCACGAGCTGCTCGAGGACGAACGGGTTTCCCGCGCAGCCGTCCACGAGCGCTGCCATCGCGCGGCGTTCCTGCGGCCCGCTGCGAGGCGGTTCGGCCCCCTCGCTCGCGGCGGCCACGAGCCGGTCCGCCAGTTCGACCGTGTCCCGGTGCCCCAGCGCGGGGAGGTGGACGCTTACGGCGCCACCGCGACGCAGCTCGGCCGCCGTCTCCCGCCAGCGATGGGCGGTGGCAAGGTCGCGGCCGTCACCTGTCGGTCGCCCGGTCGCGACGACGGTCAGCCGGCCCCCGCCGTGCCGGGCCAGGCGCAGGAGCACGGCCAAGGAGCCGGGATCGGCGACGTGCAGGTCCTCCAGGACGACCACCACGGGGCCGGTCGCTGCCAGCCTTTCCCACAGCCAGGGCAGCAGGTCCCTGACGCGGGTCCCACCGCTGGACGCCGGGGTCCCCAGCTCGGGCACGAGGACGGCGAAGTCCGCCGCAGCGGCCCCTGCCACGACGGCCAGGTGCTCGGGCCCCCACTGCCGGACGAAGTCGCGCAGCGCGTCGGCCCAGGGCAGCATCGGAATGTCGCTGCCGCCGGCGAAGGCGGATCCGCGTACGCACCGCGTGTCGATACCCAGGCCACCGACGACCTCCGCGACGAACCGGGACTTGCCCACACCGGCGTCGCCTTCGACCAGGACCACGGTCACCCGGTTGTCGGTCCGTGGTTGGTCCAGGGCCGCGCGCACTGCCGCGAGCTGATCGGCCCTACCGACCAGCACTGGGCTGCGCAGGACCACCGGCACCTCCCCAAGGCAGTGTCACCGGTCAGCGGCGGCGCCGACGACTCAACGGTACGTGGTGCTCACCATCCGCAACAGAGTTCTCGGTGTCCGGTTATCGGTCGGGCGGCCCGACAGGGGCCCTGCGGCCTCGATCTGAGGGCTCGCCAGGTCAGACCTAAGGGTTTCCTCTGATGCGTACAGCCATGCGGGTGCGCCACGTTCTCGCTGTGCCTGCTCACAACCTGACCGTGGTGCCCTCCGCTGCACCACGCCGGTCGGAGCGCCGCGCCGACACGACCTCCCCCTCGCCCGTCGGCGCGGCGCTCACCACCCGGGCACGGCGCGGCACCGCTATCCGGGTAGCAGCGCGCCGAGCCTGGCCGAGCTGGTCGATGACGACAGCGCCGAGTCCGGGGCCGTCGGGTCCGACCGGGACCCCGAGCGCGAAGCGCTGGCCACCACCGAGAACGCGCTGGCGCAGCTGTGGGGGGCCGAGCTCGCCGTGCTCGTGGGAAGCGGGACCCCGACCGCGACCCAGGCGCTGCTGCTGGCTCGTACCGGCGACGAGGTCCTCATGGCACGCGACGTACCGGTGTCGTCGCAGGCCGCGTTGATCCTTGCCGGTGCCAACCCGGTCTGGGTGACGCCTCGGGTCGAGGGCAGGTGTGGTCTCGGGACCGGCATCGACCCCGCAGATGTCGCGGCCGCGCTCGCCGAACACCCACAGGTACGCACACTGCACGTCGCCAGCCCGTCCTACACCGGGGTGTGCTCCGACCTCGTCGGGCTGCGCGCGGTGACCGACCAGCACGGGGTCGCGCTGGTCGTCGACGAGTCGTGGGGCCCTCAGCTGCACTGGCACCCCCACCTCGGCGCCAGTGGCGTCAGCGCGGGCGCGGATGCCGTCATCACGTCTGCCCAGCAGCTCATCGCCGCCACGCCGCCCCTGTCCCTGCTGGTCCTGCGCGGCGACGCGTTCGACGTTACGCGTGTCGCCCAGGCTGTCCGGATGGCCGAGCCCGAAGTTCCGGTCGTACCTCTGGACGCCCAGAACTTCGAGGCACGGCAACGACTTGCCCAACAGCTCGTTTCCCGGGTGACCCGCTCCGTGGAGGTCGCTCGGCTGGCTCGTTCGATGCTTGCCCGGGTGCCGGGAGTCCACGTCCTCTCGGCGGCGGACCTTGCGCTGCCCGTCGACCGGCTCGACCCGTGCACCATCGTGCTCGAGGTGAACGGGCGCGGCCTGGACGGCAGCAGCGCCGAACGACTCATGCTGGAGAACCACGGCATCCGGGTCGACGGCGCCGATGCCCGCCATCTCTACCTGGTGATCGGCCCGGAGGACGACGTGGCCGCGGTGCGACGCCTGGTCATCGCGGTGGCATCGCTCGGGTCCTGGACGGGGCCGGCACGACGAAAGGCCCCGGACCCGTTGGCGATCCTGCCAACGCCGGGGGAGCAGGCGATCACGCCGCGGGACGCCTGGTACGCACCGGCAGAGTCAGTACGCATCGAACGCAGTGTCGGGCGGATCTGCGCGGAGCTGGTGACCCCGTACCCGCCCGGAATCGCGTTGGCCGGTCCCGGCGAGGTGCTGACGACCGCGACGGTGGCCTGGTTGCTCGAGGCAGTCGCGTGCCGCATGCACATCCGAGGTCCGTCGGACCCGTCGCTGACCACCCTGCGCGTGGTGGTGCGCGACCGCTGACGCTGGTTGATCATGCTGGCCCGTCGACGGGTAGCGTCGCGGCCATGCATGCTGTCGTGATCAGTGCGCCCGGTGGTCCAGAGGTGCTGGAGTGGCGCGAGGTCCCGGACGCTGTCGCCGGCCCGGGCGAGGTGCTGGTCCGCGTCGCGGCATCGGCCGTCAATCGGGCAGACCTCTTGCAACGACAGGGGTTCTACCACCCGCCGCTGGGATCGTCGCCCTATCCGGGTCTGGAGTGCAGCGGCGTCGTGGTGGCCCTGGGCGAGGGGGTGAGCGAATGGTCGGTCGGTGACCAGGTGATCGCGCTGCTCACCGGCGGGGGCTACGCCGAGCTGGTCGCCGTGCCCGTCGGACAGGTGATGCCGGTCCCGTACGGCGTCGACCTCGTGACGGCCGCGGCGCTGCCGGAGGCAGCCTGCACGGTCTGGTCGAACGTCTTCCTCACCGCCTCGCTGCAGCCCGCGGAGACCCTGCTGGTCCACGGCGGCTCCAGCGGGATCGGCACGATGGCCATCCAGGTGGCCCGCGCCATGGGCGCCGTGGTGGCGGTGACGGCGGGCAGCGCGGACAAGCTGGCCCGTTGCGCGCAGCTCGGCGCGCAGATCCTCGTGAACTACCGCGAGGTGGACTTCGTCGCCGCGATACGGGAGGCGACGCAGGGCCGGGGTGCCGACGTGGTCCTGGACAACATGGGGGCGGCGTACCTCGGGCGCAACGTCGACGTGCTCGCCGTCAACGGCCGGCTCGTGGTCATCGGGATGCAGGGCGGGGTACGCGGCGAGCTCGACCTCGGCCAGCTGATGTCCAAGCGCGCGGCGGTGATCGCCACCACGCTGCGGGCCCGCCCGCCGGCGGAGAAGGCGGCGATCTGTGCCGCCGTCGTGGAGCACGTGTGGCCGTTGGTCGCCTCCGGCCTCGTCCGGCCCGTGATCGAGCAGGTCCTTCCGATGGCCGTCGCCGCTGACGCGCACCGGGTGCTGGAGGCGAGCGGGCACGTCGGCAAGGTCCTCCTGACCCCCTGATCGGCGCCTGGCTCGGCCGGACGGGTGGGCGCGCGGCTCGGCCGGACGGGTGGATCTGAGGGGTCGGCCACGGGGGACTAGGCAGTTCGCTTGATGCCGAACCGACAGATGCCGGGTAATCCTGGGCGGCATGGCGTTCCTGCACCACCACGAACCATCGGGGGCGCACCTTCGCCCGGTTCTGGACGAACCCGTCCACGCGCGGCATGAGCTGCGAGCACACGAGCGGGCCTTGCGCCTGCGATCGACGCTCACCGCGGCGGGGGACCGGCTGCTGGCGGTGCCGCCGCCGTGCGTGTGGGACGACCGATGCTGGTACCCGGGCGTGCAGGCCGATGCCGAGCAGGTCGTGGACCTGAGGGACGCGACGGTCCCGGTGCCAGACTGGACCGCATGACCGAGCAGCCCGCACCGTCCACGTCCGACTCCCCGACCTCCCAGCCCGACGCCGCCGACGGTTCGGCTCGCTCCTCCCGGGTCGTGATCGTCGGACAGGACGGCCAGCCACTCGGGTTCGCCTCGATCGGTGCGGACGGCGGTGACGAGGGCGACGGCGAGCGGTCGGTGGCCGAGCTGGTCGAGCAGCCGGCGAAGGTGATGCGGATCGGCAGCATGATCAAGCAGCTGCTCGAGGAGGTACGGACTGCGCCGCTGGACGAGGCCAGCCGGGCCCGGCTGCGCGACATCCACCGCCGATCCATCGCCGAGCTCGAGAGCGGGCTCGCACCGGAGCTGGTCGAGGAGCTGGAACGGCTCTCCCTGCCGTTCACCGAGGAGCAGGTGCCCAGCGACGGGGAGCTGCGCATCGCGCAGGCCCAGCTGGTCGGCTGGCTGGAAGGCCTCTTCCACGGGATCCAGACCGCCCTGTTCGCCCAGCAGATGGCGGCCCGGGCGCAGTTCGAGGAGATGCGGCGCCGCGCCCTGCCCGGTCACCCCGGAACCCCGACCGACGGCCCGGCCGATCCGACCGGCGGCGGGCTGTACCTCTGACATCACTTGCTCCACCGACGCGGGCACCGGTCCGGTCCCGTCTAGGGTGGTGCGGTGATCGATCTGAGGGTGGTACGCGAGAACCCGGACTCCGTACGAGCCTCGCAACTTGCGCGGGGGGAGGATCCGGGCATCGTCGATGCGCTGCTGGCGGCGGACGTTCGCAGACGTGAGGCTCAGACGTCGTACGGCGACCTGCGCAACGCCCAGAAGCAGCTCGGAACCCGCGTCGGTCCGCTGACCTCGGCGGTCAAGAAGGCTCCCGACGACGAAGCCCGCGAGCGCGCGCAGGCCGAGCTCGACGCGGTGATGAAGCAGGCACAAAGCCTTGCTGCCCAAGTGAAGTCCGTCGATGCCGCGCTCGCTGACGCAGAGGTCGAGGCCACCGGCCTGGCGGGGGCGTTGTCGAACCTGGTCGACCCTGCCGCCCCGGTCGGCGGCGAGGAGGACTTCCTCGTCCTCGAGCACGTCGGATCCCCGCGGGACTTCGCCGCCGAAGGCTTCGCGCCCCGCGACCACGTCGAGCTCGGCGAGCTGCTCGGCGCGATCGACATCGAACGCGGCGCCAAGGTCTCCGGCTCGCGGTTCTACTACCTCACCGGAGTCGGGGCACTGCTCGAGCTGGCGCTGATCAACCACGCGGTCGCGATGGCCACGGGCAACGGCTTCACGCCGGTGATCCCTCCCGCGCTGGTGAAGCCGGCCGCGATGGAGGGCACCGGGTTCCTGGGCCAGGCAGCGGAGAACGTCTATCGCCTCGAGGCCGACGACATGTACCTCGTAGGCACGGCCGAGGTGCCGCTCGCGGCGTACCACAGTGACGAGATCCTCGACACGGCAACGCTTCCCCGGCGCTACGTCGGCTGGTCGCCGTCGTACCGCCGGGAGGCCGGCTCGCACGGCAAGGACA
>JANWJC010000078.1 GCA_025449595.1 Acidobacteriota bacterium
AGGAACTCCAGCACCATCGCCGGCGGGAACTTCGGTGCCCCGCCGAACCCGCCGCGCCTGGCGTCGTACGACGAGGCCAGGGTCCCGACCGCGGCATCCAGCGCCGCCTCGACGGTCCCCGCATCCAGCTCGTCGGCGGCCCTGAGTCCGGCGCCGGCCTGCGCCGCCAGGGCCGCCGTGATCCGCCCGGCGGCCGAAGTCACAGCGTCGCGATCACCGCTCCAGGCGTCGTGGATCCCCTGCAGCAGCTGACCGAACGAGGGCATCCCGTGTCGCGGCTGCGGTGGGAAGTACGTACCGGCGTAGAACGGACGGCGGTCCGGCGTGAGGAACACCGTCATCGGCCAGCCGCCCTGGCCTGTGAGAGCCTGCGTCGCCGCCATGTAGACGGCATCGACGTCAGGGCGCTCCTCCCGGTCCACCTTGATCGCCACGAATCGCTCATTCAGGTACGCCGCGACAGCCGGGTCCTCGAACGACTCGTGCGCCATCACGTGGCACCAGTGGCAGGCGGCGTACCCGACGGACAGGAGAATCGGTCTGTCCAGGCGTCTCGCTTCCTCAAACGCCTCTGCGCCCCACTCATACCAATCGACAGGGTTGTCTTTGTGTTGCAACAGGTATGGACTGCTCGAGGCGGCGAGGCGATTCACGGAATAGAGGATTCCTTTCGCACGAGGTGGTGCCGTTCGTCGGTCCTTCAGGCTAGCCTTCGGCAGACGCGCACCTCAACGCAGGCGGGGCGCGAGCAAGGACACCCGACTCACCGTCCCCGGCTCGAAGGCTGCGCTCGTCGGCGTCATCCTGAAGCCGGCTGCGGCGGCCCAGCTCACGGCCAGCGGCACGATCACGCTCGACGGCGACGCGCCCGTCCTGCTGGCCTACTCCGGGCCGCTTGACGAGTTCGACCCGACCTTCCCCATCGTCACTCCGTAGGGCGACCAGGTAACGCTGGGTACGTGGCTCAGCGCGAACTCCTGAGCGGCCAGGACTCGAGGAGCGTGCGGGCCGTCGCGTAGTTGCTCTGCGGTGGCTCGCCGGCCTCCGGTATCCGGACGAACGGTGCGGCCCGTCGATCGGCGGCGGCCACGTCGGCTCCGGCCACGGAACCGGCCGGAGATGTTCCTGTGCGCACGCTGTGGCGATGTCGACCCTGCGCTGCCTCTGATGAGAGACTGGACCTTGCGAACCGGGGCCCATCGAAGGAGAACAGCGTGAGGTACGACCATGCCTGCGCCCTCGATGTCGTGGCTTGCGACAGAGCTGTGCGATGCGTTGGCAAGGTCACCTCTGTCACACCGCGCGTTGGCGCGCTGCTTCGACCCGGCTGGGATGACATGAACCGGCACCTGATGGCAGGACGCCCCCACGGGACGGATCGACTGTGAGCTTCTCCACCTCTGTCGGCGGAGCGCCGGAACCGACAGCGGACGACCGACCCAGGATCAGCCTCCGTGAGCAGGAGCAGGAGGAGGCCAGGGTCGCTACCGAGGCAGCGTGGGCAGAGCTCACCCGGCTGCCGCGGCCGACAGGGACGGCGACCGAGCTCGCCTCGCAGTTCGGGCTACGTCCGATCGGGCTGCGCCCGCCGATCCCGGAGTACCTGCGCCAGATCTGGCGCCGACGGTTCTTCGTGCTCGAGCTGTCCCGGGCGCGGGAGCAGGCAGAGAACGCCGAGAGCCGACTGGGCCAGTTCTGGCAGGTCCTCAACCCGTTGCTCAATGTGGCCGTGTACTACTTGATCTTTGGTGTCCTCCTCGACAGCAAACGGTCCATCCCCAACTACATCGCGTTCCTCGTGATAGGGGTTTTCGTATTCGGGTACACCCAGAAGGCGATGCTGGACGGGGCTCGTTCGATCACCAGCAACCTCGGCATCGTCCGGGCGCTGCACTTCCCGAGAGCGATGCTGCCGTTGTCGGTCGTCGTCCAGGAGCTCTTCACGCTCGGGACCAGTCTTCTCATCTGCGTCGCTGTGGTCCTCCTGACCGGTGAGGGCATCTCGTGGACCTGGATACTGATCGTCCCGGCGGTCGCCCTGCAGACGATGTTCGGTCTCGGGCTCGCGTTGACCTTCGCCAGGATCACCGAGCGGGTCAGTGACGTGGCGCAACTGCTGCCGTTCCTGGCACGCACCTGGCTCTACCTCAGCGGGGTCGTGTTCAGCCTCGACACGTTCGCCGGCGACCACCACGGCTGGGTGAAGGTCGTGCTCTACAGCAACCCCGGTGCGATCTACGTCGAGCTGGTTCGCGACTGCCTGATGGGAGGCCAACCGGCCCCGCTCCTGACGTGGATCGGGGGACTGGCATGGGCCATCGTCGGTGTCACGTTCGGGTTCGTGTACTTCTGGAAGGCCGAGGAGAGATACGGCCGTGGCTGACAGTTCCCACACCCGCATCCCGACCGTCATCGCGGAGAACGTCCATGTGACGTACCGGGTCCAGGGCGTTGCCGGCGCGAGCAGGCCCGGTATCCCCGGGAACAATGCCGTGTCCTCCTTGCGCCGGCTTCTTCATCGAGGGCCCGCTCCCGGAGTGCAGTACATCAAGGCCGTACGTGGCGTGACGTTCACCGCGTACGAGGGCGATGCCATCGGCCTGATCGGGCGCAACGGCTCCGGAAAGTCCACGCTGCTGCAGGCACTCGCCGGCCTGCTCCCAGTTGCCGGGGGTCAGGTGTTCACCTGCGCCGAGCCGGCGCTGCTGGGCGTGAATGCGGCCCTGATCCCGGCGCTGACCGGGGAACGCAATATCCAGCTCGGCTCCCTGGCCATGGGCCTCACCCCGACCGAGACGGCGGAGCGCCACGACGGCATCGTCGACTTTGCTGGGATCGGCGACTTCGTATCGCTGCCGATGAGCACGTACTCAACGGGGATGGGCGCCCGGCTCCGGTTCGCCATCGCCACGAGCATCACGCACGACATCCTGCTGGTCGACGAGGCACTGGCAACCGGCGACGCAGAGTTCCAGCGACGCAGCGAGGCGCGCATCCGCGAGCTGCGCGCCTCGGCAGGGACCGTCTTCATCGTGAGCCACAGCCCTGGCATCCTGCGAGACACCTGCAACCGCGGCATCTGGCTGGAGGCAGGAAAGATCATCATGGACGGCTCGATGACCGAGGTGCTCGACGCGTACGAGGCCAACGTGCACGAACAGCTCGACCGCGAGCACCGGGGCGGCTCGACGAGAGCCAGCGGCGCGGCCACAGTCTGACCGAGGAGCACCCCACATGCGTGTCCTCGTCGTCACCACGGTCCACGTCCCCGCCGACGCCCGGATCTCGCGGCGCGAGATCGGCGCCCTGGTCGAGTCCGGGGCAGAGGTGACGTACGCCGCACCGTTCCGCGCGACGGGGACCGCGCCACCGGTCGGGGTGCGTGCGATAGACCTGCCCCGTAGCGTCGGCCGGCGCCGGCTCGACGCACTCCGGGCCGCGCACCGGGTGCTGCGCGCGGAGGCACCGCACCACGACGTGGTGCTGCTGCACGACCCCGAGCTGATGCTGGCCGCGATCGGGCTACGCGGACCGGTCGTGGTGTGGGACGTGCATGAGGACACCGCCGCTGCGCTGAGCCTGAAGCCCTGGCTCCCGAAGGCACTGCGCGGCACGGTTGCCGCGGGCGTCCACGGCGCCGAGCGCGTCGCCGAGAGCCGGTTCCGTCTGCTGCTGGCTGAAGACGGCTACCGGACGAGGTTCCGCCGGCCACATCCCGTGGTCCCCAACAGCACCCCTGCGCCACCGTCCGTCCTGCCCCCCGGGGCGGATCGCGTCGTGTACGTCGGCCACCTCACGGCCGCCCGCGGCGCCGCCGAGCTGGTGGCGACCGGCCGGCTGCTCGCCGGCACGGGGGTCACGCTGCACGTCGTGGGCCATGCCGACGGGACCACTACGGACCTGCTTCGTACAGCAGCCGACGAGAACGTCCTGACCTGGCACGGGTTCGTACCGAACGAGGCCGCCCTCCCGCTCATCGACGGGGCGCTGGCCGGGCTCTCCCTCCTGCACGACGAGCCGAACTACCAGCACTCCCGGCCCACCAAGATCCTCGAGTACATGGCGCACGGCGTGCCGGTCGTCACGACGCCGACGCTGGCGGCGCGCGAGCTCGTCGAGGCAGCCGGCTGCGGGCTGGTGGTCCCGTTCGGCGACACCGACACCGTGGCGCGAGCCGCGGCAGCGGCGGTCCTGCAGCTGCGCGACGACCTCGACCTGCGGTTGCGACTGGCCGAGGCCGGGCGGGCCGCGGCGCTGCGCGACCACGACTGGAACACTGACGGGCCCGAGTTCGTGGCAACTCTGCAGGACTGGGCGAAGTCCGCAGCACGCCGATGAACGGCACCGACGTACGCCGCCGGCTGCTGCGCTCACGCACGGTGCGGGCCACCCGCAGCGGCGTCGACCTCGCCGCGCTGTGGCGCACCCTGGCACGCAGCACCCTGGTGGATCCCAGGCTCTACGCCGCGCAGCGAGCCGGTCGCGGCGGTGGGTCCAGACCCTCCGCCGCCATCCACTGGCTGTGGCGGGGCGCCAGCGAGGGGCTGGTCCTCGGACCGCTGCTGGTCCCCCCGGTGGTCGCGCCGCGGGGCCGGGCCACGGCCCTGCGGCGGGCCTCGGCGCTGCGCCGGGCCGGCTTCCCACGCATGACGTCGCACCCCCTGTTCGACATCGGCTGGTACGTCCAGCAGCACCCGGAGGCCGGCACCCACCCGGGCGGGCCGCTGGTGCACTGGACGCAACTCGGTCGGGCCGCCAGCTGGCCGACCCACCCGCTCCTGGCATCGATGATCGACCTCGTCGAGCTCGCCGGGGCCGTCGCGGACCCGCAAGCCCCGACCACGCCGATCGAACCGGGTCCGGGACGGGTCGAGGCGGTCGTGGTCATGCCGCAGCGATGGCCGAGCTCGAGCTCACTGCTGCGTACAGTGCGCCCGGACCGGCCGACGCTGGTCGTCAGCGCCGACTCCTCTGCGCTGGGCCGCCTCGTGGCCGTGGCCCTCGACCGTCTGCCGGGACTTCAGGTCGTGTCCGCAGTCACCGACCAGACACTGGCCGCCCTGATGGGCGCGGGGTCCTCGGAGGACCCCGTCCTCGTCGCCGTCACCCCGCTGGAGATCACGCCGGCCGACCTCGCGGCCCTGGCGGGCGCCCTGGAGCACGATGACGTGGACATGGCCGGTCCGGTGCTGCTGTCGGCCGACGGGACGGTCGTGGCAGCCGGTCTGACAGCGGGCCTGGCCGCCGTGGCCGCGGACCAGTCACCGGACGACGTACGCCGCGGCGGTGGCATCGGCCCGGTCGTGGCGCTCCCGACGGACCTGCTCGTCGTACGCCGCCGGCTGCTGGGGGCGGTGCTTCCCCTGGACGGTGCCGCAGCTGGTCCCGGCGCCGGCGATGCAGGGGCGATCGGGACCGTACGGACCCCGCACGGCGTCCTTGTCGCTGCGGCCGCGGCCCGACGCCTGCCCGGCCTGCGGCACCCGGAACTGGTCGCCGACGCGGCCACGGCGGCCCCTCCTCGCAGGATGGAGGTCTCCGAGCCTGCCCCGAGACTGCGCTGGGCCATCAAGTCCGGGCATCCCGCGGGCAGCGCCGGGCAGGCGTGGGGCGACCTGCACTTCGCCCGTGCCCTCGCTGCCGCGCTGGAGCGGGCGGGCCAGCTCGCGGTCGTCGACCCGCTCGAGTCCTGGTACCGGTCCTCTGGACGGTATGACGACGTCGCACTCGTGCTGCGCGGTCTGCACCGCTTCCGACCGCAGCCCGGTCAGGCCAGCGCCCTGTGGGTCATCAGCCATCCCGAGCTGGTGAGCACCGCGGAGCTGAACGAGTTCGACACCGTCTTCGCCGCCTCGACGTCCTGGTCCCACCACCACTCCAGCGACAACCTCGTGGTACGCCCCCTGCTGCAGTGCACGGACCCGCACGTCTTCACGCCGGGGGCGAGCGAGCCCGAACACCAGGGCCCGCCGCTGCTTTTCGTCGGGAACACCCGGATGACCCGACGCCCCCTGGTCGAGGCAGCGGTAGCCGCCGACCTGCCCCTGAAGGTGGTCGGCGCCGGGTGGGCAGGTCGGATCGACCCCGACGCGATCCTTGCCGAGCACGTGGCCAACGCCGAACTACCCGCGCTGTACGCCTCTGCGGGCATCGTGCTCAACGACCACTGGCCACACATGGCGCAGCAGGGCTTCTTGTCCAACCGGCTCTTCGACCTCACGGCCGTCGGCGCCGCCTGGGTGTCCGACCCGGCGGTCGGGCTGTACGACGTGTTCCCCGACGTCGCGCGTACCGCCACCGACGCGGCGTCGCTTCGGCTGCTCGTGGCGAGTGCGCCGGCCTCGATGCCGGACGCGGGCACCCGCCGGGTCGCCAGCGAACGGATCCGCGCTCAGCACTCCTTCGACGCCCGGGCAAAAGCCCTCGTGGACATCGTGATCCGGTCAGTCAGGTCACCGCTCGGTACGAACTGAGGTGCAGTCCCGGGTCGAGCTCAGTGGATCACTCCGTAGCGGCCGAAGCTGGCAGCCGTGCGGCTCGTCGGTCGGTAGGCGGTACAGCCGTTCTGAGAGAAGAAGGACGGGTTCGCCGCGGCTGCGTTGGACTGCGTGTTGGCCCCATAGTGCAGCGAGTGCGTCGGGTCGAACGAGAACATCGATGCGCCGTAGCCATAGTTGCCCTTGATCACGTTGCCGGATCCGACCCTGCCCGCCACGTAGATCTGCGTCGTGCGCGGGTCGTGTGTGAACGGCGTCCTGGCCTTGTAGAAGAGGTTGCCGTAGATGCGGTTGTTCCGCACGTTGCCGAAGAAGAGGATCTGGCGTCCGTTCGAGGCCAGGGTGTTGTTCGTCACTGCCACGTTCCACGGTCCCAGCGCCCCGGAGACCCCACCGTTGCCGAGCTTGATGGCAGCACCCTGCGGGCTCGCCCAGATGATGTTCCGGGCGATCGATCCGCCGGAAGCTGCAGTCCCCTGGAACGAGAGGTAGATGTTCTGGTCGGTGTTGCCGCGGTTTGTGGCAGCGGCGCCGTGAAGGCAGTTGCCGGCGAAGACGAAGGCCCGCGGTTCGCCGCGGGACCCAGCGATGGCCACGTTCGCGAAGGAGCGGGTCTTGTCCGCCCCCCAGAACTCGCTGTAGGTCACCTGCCAGCCCACGCCGTTGTTCATGTACAGCGCTGACAGTCCGGCGGTCGCCGCCTGGAACCGAAGGCGGGTCAAGTGCCAGTAGTTGGCACCGGTGAGCTGGAAGCCGCCGACGAGAACGGCCGGCCGTGAGGGATTGACCGACGTCACGGTGATGGGCCTTGCCGCCGTGCCCCTGGCGATGGTCTGCGTCGGGTTGGCGCCCGAGGCGTAGTACCGCAGATAGCCGGTGTTGTACGTGCCGGGTTGCAGCCGCAGCGTGTCGCCGGCCCGCAGCTGGGGAATCCGCGCCTTGAGCTGGGCCACCGTCGACACGACGTAGCTGTGACCCGCCGCGGCCGCGGGCGCCACCGCGAGGGCGGACTCGCTGTCCAGAGCGGCAGGGACCACGATCGCGGTCGCAACGGCCGCGAGGGCTGTCGCGATGCGTACGGTTCGTCCGGTGGTGAATCGACGTCCTGTCATACGGGCAGCCATCCTCGGTCGCTCGGCAGAATTGCGTCTCCCCTTGAGGTCTCAGCGCTGCTTTCACCCGGACGGGCTAGCGGCGGGCGCTTCCATGACCTGTCATCCGCGAGGAACCTAGCAAGGCTCTTGGGAGGGGTGCGAGCTATACCCGGGTGACGCTTCCCACAACCGGCCAAATGGCTGCCATGCGGTACTCTTCGACGGCTTTGCTCAACCGAACGGCTGGTGTCACCCTGGGTGATCGGATGACCCGCTGCGGGTCACTCAGCCGCGTGCGGCCGACTCACCCTGCGACGTACCCCTCCGCCGATCCGCCGTGACAGGCGCCGCCCCCGCGAAAAACTGGTCCGCGCCACCGTCCTGACCTGCGACAGGGCGCCTGCCCAGCCGGGCTCGGGCATCCTCAGCGAGGAAAGGTCGGCCGGGAACGGATACGGCTCCAGGGAGACCCCAACAGTAAACACCCGCCTGGCGTCGGCTTTCGCCTGAACCAGCCGATCCGTGGCGACCTGCGAGCGTGGACCCTGCAGCGCAGCCTCGAAGTGCTCCAGGTAGCGCTCGGCCTGCACCAGCGGGCCGTACCGCTCCATCGCCTGCTCGCGGGCCACCCCGCCGAGCCGTTCGCGCAGCTCGAGGTCATCGACCAGACGAGCCAACGTCGGCGTCCAGGACTGTCCCGCGGGGACCAGCAGGGAGCTGGTGCCGTCCTCGATGGCTGCGCGGAACGGCGGGGTCGCCGTCGCCACGGTGGGGGTACGTACCAGCGCTGCCTCGAGCCACTTGATGGCGCTCTTGGCAGCGGTGAACGAGGACAGGGCCAGCGGCGCCAGGTTGACGTCGACGGACCCGAGCAGCTCGTAGAGGTCGAGCCAGTCGACAGGGGGGACGAGTCGCACCCGGTCGGCGACCGGGCCCAGGGCATCGCCCTGGGCCACCTTGCCGACCAGCCACAGTTCGACGCTCGGGTCTTGGCGCATCAGCTCGACGACGTCAGCCTCGATCAGGGCCCAGTCCTCGTCGTGCGTCGCGGACCCACTGAAGTAGCCGAGCCGAACGTTGCGGCGCAGCTCACGTGGCCGCGCCAGGACTGCGTCGGCCGCCTGCTGCGCCGCACGTCCCACACCGTTGGGGAGCAACCTGGCCGGACCGGCGACGATGCCGGAAAGATCGTCGACGATCTCCGCCGTCGTGCCACTGGCTCGGTCGGCCAGCATCGCCGTGCGACCACGCAGCGGCACGTCCTCGGTGAACCTCACGCGATCGGAGGCGGACAGCTGGTCCAGAAAGGGCAACGCCGCCAAGTGCTCTGACAGGAAGACCCGATCGTCGATGTCGAACGTCACGGCAGTGCCACGGCGTCTCAGCGTCTCCACCAGCGAGGCGACGGACCTCGTCAGCGGGACCCGGTAGAGCGCGAGGACGTCGGCATCCTCGGCCCAGGACAGGAGCTTGGGCTCTGTGAAGTGCACCGCCGCGGTCATCACTCCCCGGCTGCGCAGCGACTCCTCGGCCAGCCGCACCCGATACCGCAGAGTCGCCGAGTTCGCGCTACCGGACACGAACAGCACCCGGCGCAACTGGTTGCTCACTCACCGCTCCGTTCCGGTGGCAGGTCCGCGTCGGGCCATCGCCGCCGCCACTCCCGGACGTTGTCGGAGTGCTGGGCAGGCGTCGGGCGTTCGTACGCTCTCGCCTTCGCCGGGTCGTGGAGCGACAGGGGTACAGGGGACCCAGGGTCGTCACCGCTGATCCGACGCATCAGGTCATCGACCTCGAACTCGTTGACGAACAAAGGATCCAGACCGCCGAGCCGTATGAGTCCAGCCGCATCGACAGCGACCACGTCAGCATCCGGGCAACAGCTGCACCTGCCACAGCTCGCGCCGCGGACCGCCTCGACGGTGCCGGAACGCACCAGGTCCACCAACGTGGCCAGGCCCTTCGTGCTCGGCATCGCCGCAGCGGGCACCACGACGATCGTCGCGCCGCCGGAAGAGGGCAGAGCCACCGAGACCGCTGCTGCGCGGTGCAGGTCGACGGGCGACCTGAGCATTCGTACCCGTGGGTCGAGGCCGACCAGCGCCCACAGCAGTCGCCAGGTCCCGGGGGTCGACGCGTTGTCGACAACGATGACCTCGATCCGGTGCGCCGCGCCGGCACCGGCATCGAGGACCGCGCGGACGGTCGCGTTCGCTGCCTGCCAGTCCTGGCGCACCGGGACGATCACGGAGACCAGGCCCGGGTCGCGCCGCAAGACCCCTTCTCGTAGGGCGTCCCAGTCCAGCAGGCGGCGTGACTTCACCACGTCGTCCCAGGACAACGGCTCGCGCACGCTGATCCGGTCGGTGCCGGCTGCATGGCCGCGGTAACGCACGCCGACGAACGGGACCAGCACCGGGCGCTCATGCTCGGCCACACGCCATACCAGGTCGTAGTCGACCATCCGTCGCAGCGACTCGTCGAAACCACCCGTCTGCGCCAGCAACGCGGCATCGACCACCAGTACGTTGAGGTCGACGAAGTTCCCCGTGCGCAGGTCCTGGACATCGCCGTCGAACGTACGAAACCGCGTCCCGGCCTCGCTCTGCTCCTCCACGACCGCGAAAGCAGCACGTAGGCCGTTCGCCCGCATCACCGCGACCATCACCTGCAGGAAGTGCGGCGACCACTCGTTGTCGGAGTCGAGGAACGCCACGTAGCCACCTGCCGCTGCAGCGATCCCGGCGTTGCGAGCGCTGCACACGCCCTGTGCCTGTCGGCGCAGCAGACGCACCCGCGGGTCCTGGGTGCTGGCCGCCTCGACGACGTCCGGGGTGGTGTCGTCCGAGCCGTCGTCGACGACCAGCAGCTCCCACATGGGGTAGGACTGGGCCTGCACCGACGAGATCGCTTGCAGGACAAGCCCAGGGCGGTTTCGTACCGGCATCACGATGCTCACGAGCGGCTCCGGCTTCGGCGCGCGCTCGGTTTCGGACCACCTGCGGACGAACGTGGCGTCGGCGACACGATCCCACTGCAAGCTGACACGTGGCGATCGGCGCGCCACCTCGGCGTCGAGCACGTGCTGCGCCGCGGAGAGCACCTCGGTCCACAGCCCCCACGTCGTGGGCGGCGCGAGGGATCCGGCCGGCATGGGGAGCAGATCGGTCTGGACGACCGACGCCAGGAACGGTGCGAGGGCGACGTCGGCAGCCAGCAACGGATGCACTCCGCGCGCCGGCCACTGACCTCGCGCCAGCAGGAGCAAGGGGTCCTCGTCACCCCGCCAGCCGTCCGGGTTGCACCACTGTGCCTCGAAGAGCGGGTTGGGTGAGCGCCCCTCCAGCCGACCCCGGAGCACCCAGTCCCCTGCCGCGTCACCGGAGCGCGCAGGTGCCTGCGCCAGATACCAAGGCGGGCTCAGCAGGCCGGAGCCCGCCAGCACCCGGATCGACCGGCGCAACCTGGCCCGACGCGCATAGCGGGCCAGTCGCGTCCCTGCTCTGCGAACCGTGTTCGCCGGTCGTGAGTGCCGCACCCGGCTCAGCATGCGAGGTGACCCCGATGGCACCCGTGCACTCTAGAGGTCCGCACCGCAAGCACCCCGGCGCTACCGGCCACGACGCAACGGACGCAGCAGTGCCGCGCTCTGCCGGCCCAGCCGCGTCCGGCGCAACCTGCGGTACATGCTGTGAGCGGTGGACTCCGGTGTGGGTGCGGGCCCGGGTTCGCGCGGGGGCTCGGGCTCCGGCTCGCGCGCGACGACCTGCCGGAGCGCCTCGACGAGCTGACTCGTCGCTTGGCGGCCGACGGTCTCGGCGAGGGTTCCCATGTCGAGGATCTGCGACCCGGACCTGCGACACAGCCACAGCTTCTCGTCCGGCGCGATACCGGTCACCTCCAAGACGTCCGGGGCGATGACCTGGTGGGGCTGCATGACTGTCGGCTCGAGGCCGGCATCCCGCAGCCGGTCCTCGAAGTCGTCACCGTAGTAGCGCACATGGTCCGCCTGCCCGAAGCGACGCAGCCTCTCCGATTCGGTAGCCGAAGGATCCTCGTCGGTCGGCCCCGCCCGCCAAGGGATCAGCACGAGCAGGAGTCCGTCCGGCACCAGCACGCGGGCCATCTCATGCATGGCACGGCGATCGTCCGGCACGTGCTCGAGCACGTGGGAACAGACGATCATGGCCACCGACCTGTCGGGGAGCGGGATGTCGGTCAGGCTCGCCTGGACGTCGACGAGGCGTCCGTCGGCCGCAGGGTCGAAGTCGATGGCGACGTACGCACCGTTCGCGACGGTACGCAGCAGGCTGGAAAGCTGCCGCGAGGGCGCCACGTCCAGAAGCAGTCCCGGACCCGCGGCGGCCCGGAAGGCCGCGGCTGCAAGTGCCAGGAATCGGTGCCGCTCAAGGCTTCCACAATGTCGGCAGAGCGCCGATGGCCGGCCACCCGGGCCAGGACCCAGGTCCTTCGACACCGTCCCGCACGCGGGGCAGAGCACCACTTTGCTGCCATCAGGGCGGGCCGCCGGGGCGCTCACGGGGCCACCACCGCCGGCCAGGCGGCGTCCAGAGCAGATCGCCAGTCCCGCGGTGGCTCAAGTCCGGTCCCGGCCCAGCCCTCGTGCGAGAGCACTGAATAGGCCGGACGTGGGGCTGGACGGGGGAACCGGTCACTGGTGGTGGGTCTGACCCGGTCCGGGTCGTGGCCGCCGAGCTCGAACACCCGCCGCGCCAGCCCGTACCACGTCGTCTGACCGGAAGCCGTCGCGTGATAGGTGCCGGCGGGCAGCGCGGCGTCGGCCATCGCGACCAACCGGGCCGCGACGTCGACGGACCACGTGGGCTGGCCGAGCTGGTCATCGACCACGTCGACGACATCACGTTCGCCGGCGAGCCGGTTCATTGTTCGTACGAACGACGGGCCGTGCTCGCCGTAGAGCCACGCCACCCGGACGACGTACGACTGGTTCGGTGCGTAGGCACCGATGGCCCACTCCCCGGCCGCCTTCGTCCGGCCGTACGCCCCGACCGGTGCCAGCACCGCGTCCTCGCGGTAGGGCGTCGTGGCCTGACCGTCGAAGACGTAGTCGGTGGACAGGTGGATCAGCCAGGCGCCCGAGCCCGCGCAGGCACGGGCCAGGTTCGCAACCCCGGTGCCGTTCGCGGTGAACGCCGCCGCCTCGGCGGTCTCTGCGTCGTCGACCGCGGTCCACGCCGCAGCGTTGAGGACCACGTCGACACCGGTGACGGCGGCGGCAACCTCGTCGTACGAGGTGATGTCCAGATCGGCACGGGTCGTGGCACGCACGTCGCGACCGTCCAGGGCCGCGAGGACGTCGCGTCCCAGCATCCCCCCGGCACCGGTGACCAGCCATCGACCGTCGGCCTGCAAGGGTCTTGTGGGCATCAGACGGTGGCTCGGGACTTCAGCGGCTCCCACCAAGCCCTGCTGCTGCGGTACCAGTCGACGGTCCCGGCCAGTCCGGCCTCGAACGGCACCTGGGGCGCGTAGCCGAGCTCCTCGCCGATCTTGGTGATGTCGACGGAGTAGCGCCGGTCGTGGCCCTTGCGGTCGGCGACCGGACGGACGCGGTCCCAGTCCGCCCCGCAGGCCGCGAGCAGCTGCTCGGTGATCTGGCGGTTCGACAGCTCGGTGCCGCCGCCGATGTTGTAGACCTCGCCGCCACGACCGCCACGCAGCACGAGGTCGATACCGCGACAGTGGTCCTCGACGTGCAGCCAGTCTCGGACGTTGAGCCCGTCGCCATAGAGGGGGACGTCCAGCCCGTCGATCAGGTTGGTGACGAACAGCGGGATGAGCTTCTCGGGGAACTGATACGGCCCGTAGTTGTTGGAGCAGCGCGTCACAACGACGTCGAGACCGTGCGTCCTGGCATAGGACAAGGCGATGAGGTCGCTGCTCGCCTTGGAGGCCGAGTACGGGGAGTTGGGCGACAGCGGATCGGTCTCGGGCCACGATCCGGTCTCGATCGACCCGTACACCTCGTCCGTCGAGACATGTACGAAACGGCCGGTGCCGTGACGCAGCGCCGCATCGAGCAACGTCTGGGTCCCGACCACGTTGGTCATCACGAAGTCCGCAGCGCCGAGGATGGAGCGGTCCACGTGGGACTCGGCGGCGAAGTGCACCACGGCATCAGCGTCACCTACCAGCTCGTCGACGAGATCGCGGTCGAGGATGTCACCCTCGACGAAGGCGAACCGCGGGTCGGACCGTACGTCGTCCAGGTTGGCCGGGTTGCCCGCGTAGGTCAGCTTGTCCAGGACTGTGACACGGGTCGTGTCGGAGGACGGGTAGTCGCCCGCCAGGAGTCCGCGCACGTACTGCGAGCCGATGAAGCCGGCGGCGCCGGTGACAAGAAGATGCATCAGAACCGTCCTGTGGTGGTCCGCCGCTCGGACCAGACACCGAGGAAGTCTACGGGCGCGGGAGCGGTGACCCGGTCGCTGTACCATGACCGCCCATGCGTGGGATCATCCTGGCCGGCGGCTCCGGTACGCGGCTGCACCCACTGACCAGGGCAGTGAGCAAGCAGCTCCTGCCCGTCTACGACAAGCCGATGGTCTACTACCCGATCTCCACGCTGATGATGGCCGGGATCCGGGAGATCCTCATCATCACCACCCCTGAGGACGCCGACCAGTTCCAGCGCCTGCTCGGTGACGGTTCGGCTCTGGGAGCGCAGTTCACGTTCGCACAGCAGCCGCGGCCGGAGGGCCTGGCGCAGGCATTCCTCATCGGCGCCGACTTCATCGGCGCCGACAGTGTCTGCCTGGTGCTCGGGGACAACATCTTCTACGGCAGCGGCCTCGGCACGGCCCTGGCTCGGGGCGCTGACCCAGAGGGTGGGCACATCTTCGCCTACCACGTGCAGAACCCGAGGGAGTACGGCGTCGTGGAGTTCGACGCCACCGGGCGGGCGATCTCGATCGAGGAGAAGCCGACGGCCCCGCGCAGCAACTACGCCATCCCAGGTCTGTACTTCTACGGCAACGACGTCGTCGACATCGCGCGCTCTATCGTGCCCAGTGCCCGCGGGGAGCTCGAGATCACCACGGTCAACGCCGAGTACCTGTCGCGCGGCCAGCTCACCGTCACGGTGCTGGATCGCGGCACGGCATGGCTTGACACCGGAACTGTCGATTCGCTCATCGCGGCCGGCGAGTTCGTGCAGGTCGTGGAGCAGCGCCAAGGACTCAAGATCGGCTGTATCGAGGAAGTGGCCTGGCGAGCGGGCTGGATCTCCGACAGCGAGCTCGCGGCGGTGGCCGGACCGCTTCGCAAGAGCGGCTATGGGGACTACCTGCTCGGACTGCTCGGCGACGCGTAAGGTCCCCACGGCCGCTGCCGGTGCATCCGCGCCGGATATCGCCGTACGCCTGGAGGAGACGGATCTGACATGGAGCTGATCGAGCTCGACGTGCCGGGGGCGTACGTGATGACCCCCCGCCAGTTCGGCGACGATCGAGGCGTCTTCCTCGAGTGGTTCCGTCACGAGGCCTTCGGACAGGCGGTCGGGCACGACCTTCGGCTGGCGCAGGCGAACTGCTCGGTGTCGGCAAAGGGCACGCTGCGTGGCATCCACTACGCGGACGTCCCCCCGGGCCAGGCGAAATACGTGACGTGTGTCACCGGGGCCGTGCTCGACGTCGTCGTCGACATCCGGGTGGGCAGCCCGACGTTCGGGCGGTGGCAGGGGGTGACGCTCGACACGATCGACCGCCGCGCGATCTACCTGGGCGAGGGACTGGGTCATGCGTTCCTGGCCCTCGCGGACGACTCGACCGTCGTCTACCTGTGCAGCGAGTCCTACAACGCCACAGCCGAGCGAGAGGTCAACCCGCTGGACCCCGATCTCGGGATCGCCTGGCCCCTGGACGCCCTTGACGGCCCACCAAGGCTGTCCGCGAAGGACGCCGCTGCACCCACCTTGAACGAGGCGGCCGCGCAGGGACTACTCCCCACCTGGGAGGGCGTGGCGAGCTACCTGGACGAGCTGCGCGGTGGCCGGTGACCGATTCGGCCTGACCTGATCGGCACGGACGCGAGCTACCGACCCATACCTGCTGGCGGTTCGCCGCGGTTCGTCAGCCAACCTGCGGATGACGCGCTGTCGACCTCGGTGGTTTGCCGGTTCTTCACGATCGGCACTCCGGTGTCGGCTCGCGTGTCTTCTCATCCGCGATGAGATTTCACCAGCAGGCGACGATCGCGCCGTCGAAGCGCTCACCATTGACCTGCAGCTGGGATTCGCTGCGCCGATCCGCGGGCAGCGGCTTGAATCGCCGTGCCCGCCACAGGTCCGGGACCTCCAAGACGCACACCTTGGACAAATGATCCAGGCGATGAACAAACGCCCTTCCAATTGGAGTTGTATCCCTGACGCAAGATCGTTAGTGTGTGGGTGGCAGATTTCTTTGCACAGTGCCAGAATGGTGCGAGAATCGCATCGAGTCGCAATCCGGTCGCGAAAGCGCGGCGACATCAGTCCCCTTCTAGTAGATGAGAGTCCCTAGTGCGCCTGTCCTTCGATACCGACAAAGACACACTCGACGGAGCACTCGCCGTACTGTCGGCCGCCTACGGCGTTTCCCTCAACACGGGGACCTCGAGCGCCGCCCCCCGGGCTGCCAAGACTGCAGCGCCTCGGACCCGCAAGGCTGCGGCCCGAAAGACCACTGCGCGCAAGACCACTGCCCGCAAGACGAGCGCGCGGAAGGCCACCACTCGAAAGACTGCCGCCGCGGCACCGGCCCGCAAGCGCGCCACGAAGCGGCCGGCCAGCCGCGGCGGTGCGCCTCGCACCGCCGACGTCCGGGCATGGGCCGCCGGACAGGGTGTCAAGGTCAGTGACCGGGGCCGGCTCTCCGCCGACCTGATCGCGAAGTACACCGCCGCCAACTCGTAGCTCTCACGCTGGTCGCGCCGGCCGCTCTCGTTCTGGAGCCGGCGCGAGAACCACGTGGCTACTACGGTGCCGGGTCACCCACCCTCATCAGGCCTTCCTGGACGGTCGTGGCGACAAGCCGGCCGTCGCGGCTGAACACCCTGCCCTGTCCGAGGCCCCTGGCGTTCCCCGCGGACGGCGAGTGCTCGTCGTGCAACAGCCACTCGTCGGCGCGGAACGGGCGGTGGAACCACATCGCGTGGTCCAACGAGGCGGAGAACAGCTGCGGGTCGCCGATCTGGACCGGATGCGGCACCAGGGCAGCGGCAAGAAGCGTGAGGTCGCTGGCATACGCAAGGACCGCAGCATGCAGCAGCGGGTCATCGGGCAGCGGCTCGGCCGCCTTCAGCCATACCCGAAGCCGGCCCACCTCGCAGCAGTCCGGCGAGCCCGCCTCCGCCGTCTCCTCGACGCGTCGCACATCGATCGCGGCCCATTCGTCAGGATCGATCGACCACCCCGCATTCCCCCTGGCCTTGTACTGCGCCAGCGACTCGAGCTCGTCAGGGTCCGGCACCCGCGGCGCCGGGTCCTGGTGCTCCAGACCGGGCTCGGATATCTGGAACGACGCCGACATGTGAAAGATCGGGCGCCCGTGCTGACGGCCGATCACCCTCCGGGTGCTGAAAGAACGACCCTCGCGCACCCGCTCCACGAGGTACGCGATCGGCACGGCCGGGTCTCCGCGGCGCAGGAAGTACGCGTGCAACGAGTTCACGTAGCGCTGCGGCGTCACGGTCGTCCCGGCAGCCATCAACGCCTGCCCGAGCACCTGTCCGCCGAATATCCGCTGCAGCGAGGTCTCCGGTGAACGGCCGCGGAACACGTCGTCCTCGATCCGGTCCAACGACAGGACGTCCAGCAGCTCGGCGACGGTGGCGGTCATGGCCTCATCCTGGCAGTCAGCGCAACAGATCCAGTGCCCGTGCCGTCAGCACGGGTACGGCCGGGCCGACCCTGTCGTAGCCGGCACCGACGGTCTGGCCGCCGAGATATCGGGCGTGCACGCCCTCCAGGATGACGGCGAGCTTCATCGCACCCAGTGCCCGGTAGAACGCCAGCCCCGACAGGTCACGACCGGACAAGGTGCCGTACTGCTCGGCGAGCTGGTCCGCCGTCGGGAATCCCGCAGCCGCTGTGAGCCCGGCGCCCTGGGGGATCGCCGCGTCCTCGACCCCGCTGCCGTCGTACCAGTACGTCAGCAAAAGACCCAGGTCGGCGAGCGGGTCGCCCAGTGTCGAGAGCTCCCAGTCCAGGACCGCACGGACTCGGGGCGGATCGGCGGACCCGTCCACGATGGTGTTGTCCAACCGGTAGTCGCCGTGCAGGATCGCGGACTCCGGCTGCGGCGGCACCCTTTCGGCGAGCAGTCCCAGCAGGGTCGCCATGTCCGGCAGCTCCCGGGTGGCCGAACGTTCCCACTGCTGGCCCCAGCGCCGGACCTGCCTCTGCGCATAGCCCGACGGGCGCCCGAAGTCCGACAGCCCGACGGCGTCGATGTCCACCGCATGCAGGTCGACAAGGGTCCTCACCAAGGCAGCCGCCACCCCGGCCCGGGCGACAGGGTCCAGCGCAGCGGTGTCCTGCGAGGTCCGCAGCACGTCACCGGGGACGTCCTGCATGACGTAGAAGGGCACGCCGATCACGGACTCGTCCCGGCAGATCGCCAACAGCGCCGGAACCGGCACCGGGGAGGCCGCCAGGGCGGACTGGACCGTGTACTCGCGCACCATGTCGTGCGCGCTCGGCAGCAGGTTCCCGAGCGGCGGCCGGCGCAGGACGACGCTGCGCTCACCGGACCGCAGGCGGTACATGATGTTGGACAGACCGCCCGCGATGACCTCCGCGTGCCACGGCCCCCGGCCGAGCAGGCCCGGGACGTGCTCGTCCAGCCAGCGGGTCACGGCCGCTCGAGGCAGGCCCGGAAGGTCCCCGGACCTCGGCTCGGTGCCCGACGCCATCAGCGCGGGCGGTCGACGGCGCCGGCGCGACGCGCCGCCCGCGTGGCGATCGACATGCGGTGCGTCTCGGACGAGCCGTCATAGATGCGGAACGAGCGGATCTCGGCGTACGTACGACCGATGACGAGCTCGTCACTGGTGCCCATCCCCCCGGCGAGCTGCACGGAGCGGTCGACGATGCGGCCCACCGCTTCGCTCACGAACACCTTGGTACGACTGGACTCCTCGCTGCCCTTCGACCCGTTCGCCAACAGCCAGGCGGTATGCCAGATCATCACGCGAGCGGCATGCAGGTCGATCTCGTTGTCGGCGATCAGTGCCTGCGCCATCCCGAGACCGGTCAGCGGCGAGCCGAACAGCTCACGCCCGACCGCGCGCCGCAGCGCGATCTCGTGCGCGCGACGAGCCGCCCCCAGCCAGCGCATGCAGTGCGTCAGCCGGGCCGGCGCCAGCCGCACCTGGGCGTACCGGAAACCGAGCCCCGGCTCGCCGAGCACCTGTGCGTCCGGTACGACGACACCATCGATACGGACCTCGCAGTGCCCGCCCAGCGACATCCGGTCGATGGTGCGGGCGTGACCCTGCACCACCCAGCCCGGGTCGTGCGTGTCCACCAGGAACATCGTGGCGCCGGAGCCGTCCTCGTTGCCGCCGGCCGCCATCACGATCGCGAAAGCGGCACCGTCGGCACCGGTGATCAGGTGCTTGCGCCCGTCCACCCGCCACCCGCCCGCGACCCGCACCGCGCGGGTGCGCAGGGCGGCGGGGTCCGAGCCGGCGCCCGGCACCGGCTCGGTCATCGCGAAGCAGGACCGCACCGCGCCGGCCGCCAGCGGGGACAGGAACCTCTCCCGTTGCTGCGGGGTCGCGATCTGATCCAGCAGGTGGACGTTTCCCTCGTCCGGCGCCGCACAGTTCAGTGCGAGTGGTCCGAGCAGACTGGTCCCCGCCTCCTCCAGCAGGACCGCCGCGTCGTCCAGGGCGAACCCGCCGCCGCCCTCCGCGACCGGAGCCAACGGCGCCCAGACGCCGTGGTCCCGCGACGCCTGCTGCAACCGGACCCGTAGCTCGTCGGTGACGCCGTGCTCGAAGGCCTGCTGCTCCAGCGGCACGACCACCTCGTCGAGCAGGACACGGATCCGCCGCTGCCAGTCGATGACGCGCTCGTCCACCGTGAAGTCGAAGCCCATGCCGGTCCCCTTCGCTGCCGACGAACCGCCGCCGTGCCCATGCCGGGTGTCGGCCCGATCATGGCCCTGACATTCTGTCCGTCACCACCACACGCTGAACCGAGGGCTCGTCATGTCCGACTCGCACGACCACGACGGCGCCTCGAACGCCCCGGTCCGTCCCGCGATCCTCACCGTGGACGACGACCCGATGGTGTCCGCCGCGATCACCCGCGACCTGCGAAGTCGCTACGGCTCGGACCACCGCGTCGTACGCGCCACGTCCGGTGCCGAGGCGCTGACGGTGCTGGCCCAGCTCGCGCTGCGCGACCAGCCGGTAGCGCTGATCGCCACCGACCAGCGGATGCCGGACATGACCGGGACCGAGCTTCTCGAGGCGGCCCGTACCCACGCCCCCACCGCGAAGTTCCTGCTGCTGACCGCGTACGCGGACACCGGCGTCGCGATCAAGGCCATCAACGACATCGGGCTCGACTACTACCTGCTCAAGCCGTGGGACCCGCCCGAGGAGCGGCTGTACCCGGTCGTGGACGACCTGCTGGCCGACTGGCACCGCGCCAACCCCGACCACCGCGCCGACGTGCGCGTGGTGGGGCACCGCTGGTCGGACCGAAGCCATGAGATCAAGACGTTCCTGACCCGGAACTACGTGCCGTACCAGTGGTACGACGTCGAGGTCGACGCCGAGGGCGCCCGGCTCAGCGGGCTGGCCGAGGCGAGCACCACCGACCTGCCGCTGGTCCTGGTGCCGCAGGGCGAGACGCTGCGCTCCCCGTCGACGCTGGACCTTGCCGCCGCCCTCGGCCTGCGTACCCGGGCCGAGCACCCGTTGTACGACCTCTGCATCGTCGGCGGCGGCCCGGCCGGGCTTGCCGCTGCCGTGTACGCCGCGTCCGAGGGGCTTCGTACCGTCATCGTGGAGCGAGAGGCTCCCGGTGGCCAGGCCGGTCAGAGCGCGGCCATCGAGAACTACCTGGGGTTCCCCAAGGGCCTGACCGGGTCGGACCTGACCCAGCGGGCGGTGGCACAGGTGTCCCGTTTCGGCGCGGAGATGGTGCTCGCCCGCGAGGCGGTCGCGCTGGCGGCCCGTGGGCCGGTGCGCGCCGTGCTGCTGGCCGGCGGTGACGAGATCGAGGCGCGCGCCGTGGTCGTGGCGACGGGGGTGTCGTACCGAAGGCTGGCGGCCACCGGTCTGGAGCAGACCACCGGCCGCGGCGTCTACTACGGAGCGACAGCGAGCGAGGCCGGCCAGTGCGCCGGTGACGACGTCTACCTGGTCGGGGCCGCCAACTCCGCCGGCCAGGCCGCGCTGAACCTGGCCCGTTACGCCAAGCGGGTGGTCATGCTGGTCCGGTCCGGGACCCTCGCCGACACGATGTCGACCTACCTCGTGGACCGGATCACGTCGGCCGCGAACATCGTGGTGCGCTTTCGTACCGAGGTGGTGGCCTGCCAGGGTGAC
>JANWJC010000079.1 GCA_025449595.1 Acidobacteriota bacterium
GCTCCCTTGAGCAGCACCACCGCGCCCAGGCTCGCGGCCAGGGTCCGTACCGCGGCGATCCGGTCGCGCTCCGGGTCAGCGCCCCCGAGCCGCGCGAACTCACCGGCGTGCGGGGTGAGCACGGTCGGGGCCAGGCGGGCGCGTACGGCTGCGCGGACGTCGTCGTGACCGGCCAGCAGTGTGAGCGCGTCGGCATCCAGCACCAAGACGACGTCGCTCGCGAGCGCCTCCAGGACGGCACGGCGGGCTTCCTCGTCCGTGCCGCGCCCGGGGCCGGCGACCCAGCACTGGACCCGGCCCGTCCCGCCCGGGCTCCCCCCGGACGTGACGACATCGGGCCAACGCCGGACCACCTCGGCCGCGACCGGCCCGACGTACCTGATCAACCCGGCGGCACCGTGCCGGGCGGCACCGGTGCACAGGATCGCCGCACCCGGATACCGCGCCGAGCCGGCCGTGATCCCGAGGACCCCGCGTGAGTACTTGTCGTCGGTGACCCCTGGACGCGGAATCGCCTGCGCTGCAACGGTGTCGGTCATGAGTCGGACGGATCCGGGCAGGGCCGCCGCACCGCGCAGGTCCAGCCCGATGTCGATGACGGTTAGCTCGCCGGCCAGCGCCGCACCCGGTCCGGCCAGCAGCCCGGGCTTGAGCACACCGAACGCCACGGTGCGTGTGGCGTGGACGGCTGCGCCCTCGACCCAGCCGGTGTCGGCGTCGACTCCACTGGGCAGGTCGACCGCGACGACGGGTACCTCCGTCTGGTACGCGACCCCCGCCAGGGTTGCCGCGGGCTCGCGCAGCGCGCCGCGGCCCCCGATCCCCAGGATCGCGTCGATCACCAGGTCCGCCGCCGCGATCCGCTCGCCCGCAGCGACGAGGTCGTCGACCTGGTGCACCCGGCCGCCGGCAGCGCGCAGGGCCTGCGCGCCTCGTACGTGCCACCGCTGTCCGACCAGCAGCGCGTCGACACGGGCACCGCGGCGGGCCAACCGAGCGCCGGCGTACAAGGCGTCGCCGCCGTTGTCGCCGGACCCCACCAGCGCCACCACCCGGGACCCGGTCACCCGCCCGACCCGATGCTTGAGCTCGTCCGCGCACACGACGGCGAGCCCGGCGGCGGCGCGTTGCATCAGCGTGCCCTCAGGCAGCACCGCCATCGCCGCGGCCTCCAGGCGGCGGACCTGCTCCACGGGCAGGGCGACGGTGTCAGCCATGTCGGCTGAGGCCGCGGTCACCGGGTCTCCGCCACGACGTACGCGATCGCGAGGCCACCGTCATGGCTCAACGACAGCGACCACGCGTGGGCGCGGATCTCGGCAGCGGCCGCGGCGACGGTCCACCGCAGCTCCAGCGCTGGTTGCCCCGACGGCCCCGCGACGACTTCGCAGTCGTGCCAGGCCATCCCGCCCGGCACGCCGAGCGCCTTGGCCACTGCCTCCTTCGCCGCGAAACGGGCAGCCAACGACGTGCCGTCCAGCGGCGTCCCGTCGTGGCGCACGCGCTCCCGCGGCGTGAACAAGCGCTCCTGCAGCCGGGGGGTACGACCCAGCACAGCGATGAACCTGCTGACGTCGACAATGTCGACGCCGATCCCCACGATCACGCTGACACCCTCCCACGGCGAAGGCACCATGGATCCGTGCCCACGACCGAGCTGACCCTCCGCACCGTACGGACCATCCTTCGCCCGGTCACCGCCGAGGACGCCGCAACTCTCGCGGCGATCCGACGGTCCCGGGAGGTGTCCCGGTGGTGGCACGCCCCCGATGCCGGTTTCCCCATGGCCGACGCGGCCTTCCCGACGGACACGCTGTTCGCGATCGAACTGTCCGGTGCCCACGACATCGGCCCGGACGGCGCGGTCATTGGCATGATCCAGGCCTGCGAGGGCGACGACCCCGAATATGCGCTGGCCGCTATCGACGTGTTCCTGGCTGGTTCGGTGCACCGGCGCGGGCTCGGCCGCGAGGTCGTCGCGGCGATCCTGCGGTGGCTGGTCGAGGTACGAGGCCACCACCGCGTCACCATCGACCCGGCGTTGGACAACGTCGCCGCCATCGCGTGCTACCGGGCCTGTGGTTTCGTACCGGTCGGTGTGCTGCACCAGTACGAACGCGACACCGACGGCCGAGGCTGGCACGACAACCTGCTCATGGAGTACGTCGCCCCAGCGTGAAAGCCAGCCACATCGCCACGTCGCCGCCCCGCTCCTCATTTTGTCCCTTTGGGGCGATCATGGGAGTTCAACTCCACGATCTGACCCAAACTGGCGATCATGCTCCCGTCTCCGAACGGTGACGTTTTCCACCATGATCGCTGTCTCGGGTCAGATGTCGCAGTTGAGCTGCCTTGATCGTCCCTAAGGGAAGATCAAGGCAGTTGGGGGTGGGCCGCTGATGCTGGGCGGTGACAGGACAACTTGCGATACTTCGGCAGCCACCGCTCCCTCGGTCGGCCGAAGCCGAATCGGTATCGGTTTGTGGCCTCCGGAATCGTTGACACGTCCCGAGGCCGTCGATAACGTCTGCTGACGAACAACCGGACGCAGTTCGATATCTCGAACACCGACGCTCAGTGATCACACGGGGTCGGCTATCACGACGAGAGGGTCCAGTGATGAGGGGTCGAGCTGGTCTGGCAGTACTTGCGGCCGGTCTGCTGGTGACGGCGATCGCCGGCTGCGGCAGTGGCAGCGACGATGGTGGCAGCGGTTCGGGGGCCGGCGGCGGCAAGGTGTCGGTGGTGGTCTGGCACGGCTGGACCGACACCGAGGGCAAGGAGTTCAATGCGTTGGTCAAGGAGTACAACGCGCAGCACCCCGATGTGAACGTCACCACGCTCTATCTGAACAACGACTATGCCCTGCAGAAGGTGTTGACCGCCGTGAGCGGTGGCACCCCACCTGATGTCGCGTACCTGTACGGCTCCTGGGCTCCGAGCGTCGCCAAGATCCCCCTGGTGGTCGACCTGACGGAGGCGGTCAAGGCACCGGGAGTGGACTGGGCGGACTTCCCCAAGGGCGAGAGCGACGTCGCAACGGTCAACGGCAAGGTGATCGGGATGCCGGCGCTCGTGGACAACCTCGCGATCGTCTACAACAAGAAGATGTTCGCTGCGGCGGGCGTGCCCACCCCGACACCGACGTGGACCTGGACGGACTTCGAGAACGCCGCACGAGCCATGACCAATCCGTCGCAGAAGCAATTCGGCTGGACCATCCCCGCCGACGGCAGCGAAGACACGGTATGGCACTGGGAGGCCATGCTCTGGGAGGCCGGCGGCCAGCTCCTCAGCCCGGACAACAAGCAGGCGGCATTCAACTCCCCGCAAGGCGTCCAGGCGCTGACGACGCTGCGCGACATGGCGGTGACGGACAAGTCCGTCTTCCTCGACACCTCCAACGACAAGTCCGAGAACCTGTTCAACGCGGGCAAGGTCGGAATGATCATCACCGGGCCATGGGACCTCTCGTCGTTCCCCAAGGTCGACTACGGCGTCCAGATCATGCCCGCGTACGAGGGTTCCAGCGGCGGTCACCAGACGATCGCCGGGCCGGACAACTGGGTGGTGTTCAACAACGGCGACGCGCGGGCGAAGGCTGCCACCGACTTCGTCCTCTGGCTGACGGCGAAGGAACAGGTCAAGGCGTTCTCGCTGGCGACCGGAGACCTGCCGACCCGCGAGTCGTTGGCCACGGACGCACCGTTCGTTGCCAGCATGGACAAGGCGCTGCCCGGGGTCGGGTTGTTCATCAACAACCTCGCCAACGTCCAACAAGCTCGTCCCCAGGTGACGACCTACCCCAAGATCTCCGAGATCCTCGGCAATGCGATCGTCTCGGTGATGCTCAACAAGAGTGATCCGCAGTCAGCCCTGACCTCGGCCGCCACCCAGGTCAACCAGGTTCTCGCCACCGGGAGCTGACATGGCGGTTGCTGCTGCTCCTAGCTCCAGCAGAGCCGGCCGCCGACTGGTGGGCCGAGTTGCTCGCTCCGAGGGCGCCACCGGGTGGCTCTTCGCCTCTCCAGCCGCGATCCTCATCGCCATCTTCGGCCTGCTGCCGATCGCGTGGTCGTTGCTGCTCTCCTTCCAGAAGGCCGACCTGCTTACTCCTGACACACCGTGGGTGGGTACGGCGAACTATCGGCAGATGGCGAACGACCCGCTGTTCGCCGGAGCGATCCAGCACACCATCGTGTACACATCGCTGTTCGTTCCCGGCACCATCGTCGTCGGCTTCCTGATCGCGGTGGCCCTCAACCGGAAGATCCGTGGGATATCGATCTACCGCACGGCGGCGTACGTCACGATGGCGGTTTCGTCGATCTCGGCCGCGATCGTCTTCCTGTGGCTCTTCGACCCCGTCTACGGGGTGGTCAACTACGGGCTCAGCCTGCTCCACCTTCCGCAGCAGCCGTTCATGTCCGACCCGAGCCAAGCGCTCTTCGTGATCGTGCTGATGACCGTGTGGGGGTGGACCGGGTTCGCGGTGGTCATCTACCTTGCGGCGCTGCAGGGCATTCCACAAGATGTCCTCGACGCCGCCGCCATCGATGGCGCGAGCCGGTTCACTGTGCTGCGGACGATCGTGGTCCCGCTGCTCAGTCCGGCGACGTTGTTCCTCGTCGTCTGGCTCACCATCAATGCCCTGCAGCTGTTCGACGAGGTCTACCTGAGCACTCGCGGAGGCCCGCTCTACTCGACATCCGTCGTCGTCTACTACTTGTGGGACCAGGCGTTCCGCCAGTTCAACGCCGGGTATGCCGCCGCCATGGCTTACGCCTTGTTCCTGGTCATCGCCCTGGTCACCGCCATCCAGTTCTGGCTTGGCGAGAAGTTCGTCCATTACAGCTCATGACGGTACACACGGTCGTGACCGTCCCTGACGACGTGGTGTCCGGGACGAGTACCAGCAACCCGGTGCCGGACGCCCGACGGTCTCGAGCTCCCAGCCCCTGGCACCTGGTCCTCATCCCCATCACCTTCGTGCTGCTCGTTCCACTCCTGTGGATGCTGATCACCTCGCTCGAGACACCGGACGAGGCGGCACAGTTCCCTCCCACGCTGGTCCCTCACGACATCAGGTGGGCGAACTACCCGGATGCGCTCAATGCTGCGCCCTTCGGCCAGTTCTTCCTCAACAGCGCCATCGTCGCTGTGGTCGTCGTGCTGTCGAACGTGGTGCTGTGCAGCCTGGCCGGCTATGCCTTCGCAAGACTGCAGTTCCCGGGGAAGTCGCTGCTGTTCGCCTCGCTCATGGTCACGCTGATGGTGCCGTTCCAGGTCACGATGATCCCGGAGTTCCTCATCGTGAAATGGCTCGGGATCCATGTCGCTTCCGGAGTCGGGATAGACCATCTCGGGGCGCTGATCGTGCCAAATCTGGTCACAGCATTCGGCATCTTCTTTCTCAGGCAGTTCTTCCGGACGATCCCGGTGGAGCTCGAGGAAGCGGCGCGGATCGACGGCACCTCACGCATCGGGGTGCTGTTCAAGATCGTCCTGCCCCTGTCGCTCCCTGCCCTGTCGACACTTGCGGCCCTGACATTCCTGGACTCCTGGAACAACTTCCTGTGGCCGCTGATCGTGATCGACTCTCAGTCGAACATGACGCTGCCCCTGGGTCTCACGTTCTTCCAGAGCGCTCATGCGACGCAGTGGACCTTGCTCATGGCCGGTAACGTCATGAGCCTGCTGCCGATGCTGGTCATCTTCTTCGCCGCGCAGCGCTACTTCGTACGTTCTGTGGCCGCGACCGGGCTGAAGGGGTAGCGATGCGATGCCGGATTCACGATCGAGTCGAGGGGTGACCAGTGGCACAGGTTGAGCTGCGGAACGTGACAAGACGCTACGGCAGCGACGTCTTCGCCCTCCGCGACCTCAACCTCGATGTCGCCGACGGCGAGTTCATCATCCTGGTTGGCCCTTCCGGGTGCGGGAAGAGCACGGCGCTACGCCTGCTGGCCGGCCTGGACAAACCGACCTCGGGGGACATCCTGATCGGAGGCCAGGTCGTCAACTCGATGCTCCCCGGAGAACGGGACATCGCGATGGTGTTCCAGAACTACGCGCTATACCCCCACATGAGCGTCTATCGAAATCTTGCCTACGGGCTGAAGCAGCGCAAGACACCGAAGCATGAGGTGGACGAACGGGTCCGGCGGACCAGCACGATGCTCGGTCTGGAGTCACTTCTCGAGCGCAAGCCCGCACAACTGTCAGGGGGACAGCGGCAGCGGGTCGCGATGGGGCGGGCGCTGGTGCGCGAGCCGCGGGTGTTCCTGCTCGATGAGCCGCTCTCCAACCTCGACGCCAAGCTGCGATCGGAGGTCCGCGGTGAGCTCAAGCGGCTGCACCACAGGTTGGGGATCACCACGATCTATGTGACACACGACCAGGTCGAGGCCATGACGCTCGGCGACCGCATCTGTGTCATGTCGGAAGGCACGCTGCAGCAGCTTGGGACCCCGCAGGAGATCTACGAGTCTCCGGCCAATGTGTTCGTCGCCGGGTTCATGGGCAGCCCTGCCATGAACCTGGCTCGGGTCCCTCTCGTCGCAGGTCAGGTGCTTTGGGGAGGCCTGCCCGTGGCGCACGTGGAGCTCGGACTGGACGAGGTGGTGGTCGGGGTTCGCCCAGAGTCCTTCCGGGTCGTGGGCGCAGACGAACCGGCGGCGGTCGCGACCGTGGACTTCGTCGAGCCACTGGGCAGCCACAACCTGGTGCATGTTCGGATGGAAGCGAGTGGAGCACCATCCCCTGCTGGAGCACCCTCCCCACAAACAGCTGAGCTGGTCGTGGCGCAGGTACCGACGCATGAGCGCCCGACCCCAGGATCGCGGATCCGTCTGGGGATCGACCCGATGGACGTGTATCTGTTCCACCCGGCGTCCGGCGTGGCGTTGACAGAGGTTCAGCTCTCGCCGATTGCTCGGATCAGCTGAGGAAGTGGCTCGGCCATGCTGATGTCACCGGGTTCGGGCCGATCCGCCATGCCCTCAAGAGTCGCGGTCCGGCTGACGGACGGTGTCGAGCGCGTCGGCTGGGCACCCGAGCCGCTCCGAGAGCTCACGTGCACCCGTGAGGACCAGCTGGGTGAACTCGTCGCGTCGCGCATCGTCCCATCTCATGGTCGGGACCGAGATGCTCATCGCCGCGACCATGGCCCCGGAGTGGTCATAGACCGGAGCCGCGACGCACTGGACGTCGGCATTCGACTCTCGGTCGTCGTATGCCAGGCCCCGGTGGGCGATCTCCTTGAGCTCTGCCCGCAGTCGTGCGTGGGAGACGATGGTCGTGGGCGTCATAGCCGTCAGTGGCGTCCCCCTCGGGTACAAGGCATCCAGGGTCGGAGCGGCAAGGGCGGACAGCAGCATCTTGCCGACACCTGTGCATCGGGCGGGGAGGCGGCGGCCTACAGCCGAGAACATCCGCACCGGCTGCGTGCTCTCGATCCGCGCGATGTACATGACATCGGCTCCTTCGAGCACCGCGACGTGCACCGTCTCGTCGCACGCGGCGGACACATCTGTCGCGACCTCATGGGCCTCTCGGCTCAGCTCCAGCTCCTCGGCATACACGCCGCCAAGCTGGAAGAGACGCACACCAACCCGGTACCGCACCGGTTGGCCGGGAACTCGAACCAGGTAACGCCGGTCCACCAGCGTGGTCACCAGTTCGTGGACCGTCGTCCTTGGCAGGTCCAGCCGGGTGACGATGTCCGCGGCGGACAGCAACGGTGCCACCAAGAACAGCTCGAGGATGTCCAGCGCTCGGCTCGCGGCGGGGACCACACGCCGCGGGGCCGGGGTCACCTGTCCGGCTCGGTCACGATTTCGATCGCTGCTCGACATCTCGAACGTGAGTTTAGAGGAACGGCTCGATCGCGGGTCAATCCTGCTGGTTCCAGTGCAATTGACAGAGCAGTGAGGCGCTCGCTACCGTTGCCATCCGGTCGATCTACCGAATCGTGTTCGAGATTTCGACAGACTGGGAATGACTTGAGGAAGTCGAAGTGAGAGGCCTCGTAGGCAAGCGGGTGCTCATCAGTGGGGGCAGCAGCGGCATCGGCCATGCCGCCGCGCGACGCTTCCTGCAGGAGGGCGCCACAGTCTTCATCAGCGGCCTGGACCCCGCCGAAGTGACCACGGCGGTCGCGGCGGCCAAGCAGGACCTGACCGCACCCAGCGAGGTGTTCGGTGTTGCGTGTGATGTGACCCGCGAAGAAGACGTCGCTCGGCTGGTTTCCACCGCCGGGCAGACCATGGGTGGCATCGACGTGCTCATCAACAACGCCGGGGTCTCGTGGCGAGAACCGTTCCTCGAGATAACTCCACAACACTGGGACGAGATGATCGCGGTCAACCTGCGCGGGATGTTCCTGGTCGCCCAGGCGGTCTCCCGGCTCCTCATCGACCAGGGGCGCGGCGGCGCGATCATCAACATGTCCTCGACGAACGGGATCGCGGGGGAGGCCGACTACGCCCACTACAACGCGTCCAAGGGTGGCGTTCTCCTCCTGACCAAGACGATGGCTGTCGAGCTGGGCCGGCACGGCATCCGCGTCAATGCGGTTTGCCCGGGCTACATCGACACACCCCTGAACGCCGGGATCTCCGCAGACCTCGGAGGTGCCGCCTTCGTGTCCGCGTACGCGCGGGACAACATCCCGCTGGGGCGTATCGGTCGGGACTTCGAGGTGGCTGCGGTCTACGCCTTCCTCGCCTCGGAGGACGCCTCGTTCGTGCATGGTGCAGAGATCGTCGTCGACGGCGGCCAGCTAGCGCTCATGTGATGCCACCACAGTGCCAAGCCCAGAAAGGTGACCAGTGAGCCCTCGCTACCTGACCATTCGTGAACTGCCCCCTCCAGGAGGTGCGTACAGCCACCTGGCTGTTGCGCACGGCCTTGTCTTCACCGCGGGTTTCGGCCCCCAGGACCCCGCCACCGGGTCGATCCCGGAGGGGATCAGCGCCCAGACGGAGGCGACGCTTCGCAACGTGGAACGCGCCCTGTCCGAAGTCGGGCTCGGGTTGGCGGACGTCGTGAAGGTGACGGCGCACCTGGCTCGGCTCGAGGCGGACTTCACTGGGTTCAACGCGGCATATGAACGAGTTTTCGCCCAGCCCTACCCGGTGCGTACCACCGTAGGCTCACAGCTTTCGGGGATCCTTGTCGAGATCGATGTGGTGGCATCCGAGGGAGATTCGTGACCAGCGCGGACGTCAGCCTGAGCAGGGCGATGCGAGGTCTGGTGTTCACCGCTCCCGGAGTGGTGGAGCTCCAGGACCTACCGCGGCCGCTGGCCGGCGAGGGTGAAGTCGTCATCGACGTCAAGGCTGCCGGGATCTGCGGCAGTGAGCTGCACGGGTTCCGAAACCTCGATTCTCGAACCCCACCCCTCGTCATGGGTCACGAGTTCGCCGGCATCGCCCCTGACGGGCGTCGAGTCGTGGTCAATCCGTTGCTCAGCTGTGGCACGTGCGACATGTGTCGACGGGGCCAGCCCCAGATCTGCCGGCACCGCGAGCTCCTGGGCGTCCAACGCGCGGGAGGCTTCGCCGAGAGAGCGGTCGTGCCTGCCGGCTCTCTGCTCGAGATCCCCGACGGGCTCGCGTGGGAAGCTGCATCGCTGGTGGAACCGCTCGCGAATGCGGTCCACGCCTGGGGAAAGGTGGGCAGCAAGACGGACGTGCGCGCTGCGGTGATCGGGGCCGGGACGATCGGTCTCGTGTGCGCTCTGTGGGCGCTGCGCTCGGGGCTTCCCGAGGTCACCGTGGTGGACCGCTCCAGAGATCGACTCGAGCTGGCGTCAAGGCTCGGGGCAACGACGGCTGGAGCTGACCTGGCAGGTGAGTACGACGTGATCATCGACGCCGTCGGAAGCGCTCAGACACGGCACGCGGCGATCTCGCACCTTCGCTCCGGCGGGACCACGGTGTGGCTCGGACTCGCTGAGGAGGCCGCTGGCTTCGACGGGCGCGACCTGGTCAGGTCGGAGAAGACCGCCATCGGCTCCTTCGCTTACACCCCGGCGGACTTCGCAGCTGCGCTCGAAGCAGCCGGTGACCTTGACCTGTCGTGGACCACCTCGGTCCCGGTGGAGGACTCCGCGCAAGCCTTCCTGTCGCTCGCGGGGGGCGCCAGCGAACCGGTGAAAGCCGTGATCCGGTTTTGACCGAGCCCTCAGAGGTCGAGGTCCTCGTCCCGAACGCAGGCGAGCTCAGCGAAGGACCGTGCTGGGACAACCGAACCGCCCGGTTGATCTGGGTCGACATCCTCGCCGGCCGAGTGCACGCCATCGACCCGGCGACCGGTCTGCGACAGATGTGGGAGATCGGGATGCCCGTCGGCGCTGTCGTGCCCCGGTCCTCAGGCGGCTGGGTCGCCGCCGTGGAGAGAGGATTCGCGTTCTACGACGACGACTGGCGACCGGTGGGCCCGGTCATCTCGGCCCCCGAACAGCCACCGAGGACACGATTCAACGACGGACGATGCGATCCCGCGGGTCGGTTCTGGGCCGGAACGCTCGGTTACGACGAGAGCCCCGGGGTTGGGTCCTTGTACTGCCTGGGGGTCGACCACGTCCCGCGACGGTGCCTCACCGGGGTGACGATCTCCAACGGGCTCGGTTGGTCAGCTGACGGAAGCGCCATGTACTTCGTGGACTCCGGCACCGGCAACATCGACACCCTGCGATTCGACCTCGCGTCCGGGACGGCGTACGAGCGCCGGACTCTGGTGGCCATACCACCGTCGCTGGGCGTACCGGACGGTCTGACCGTGGACGCCGACGGCTTCTTGTGGGTCGCGGTGTGGGGAGGGGGCTGTGTCCGGCGCTATTCGCCAACTGGCCGGCTCGAGAGGTCGATCGACCTGCCGGTCACGCAGGTGAGCAGCCTGGCGTTCGGTGGCCCGCACTACTCGGAGCTGTTCATCACGACGGCGGCTGAAGGGCTCGACCACCGGGCCCGCGCAGAACAACCATTGGCCGGCTCGGTGTTCCGGCACCACCCGGGCGTCGTGGGGCGCCCACCGACTATGTTCGCCGCCTGAGACTCAAGGACAGGACACTGATGAAACTCGTTCGTACCGGCCCGATCGGGCACGAGCTGCCCGGCGTCCTTCGTGACGACGTGGTGCTGCACGTCGCGGACGTGGTACGCGACTTCGATGGGGACTTCTTCGCCGGTGGTGGGCTGCAGTCGCTGCGGACGCGGCTCGACAACGACCGATCCCTGCCTTCCACGCCGGCCCGCGACATCGAGCGATGGGGGGCACCGGTGGCCCGGCCCGGGAAGGTGGTGTGCATCGGTCTGAACTATCGCGATCACGCCGCCGAGTCGTCGATGCCCACCCCGGACGAGCCGGTCGTGTTCTTCAAGGCGCCAAACACCGTGATCGGTCCGCACGACGACGTGCTTCTGCCGATCGGTGGGCACAAGACGGACTGGGAGGTCGAGCTGGGTGTCGTGATCGCAAGAACGGCACGCTACCTTCCATCGATCGAGGCCGCCCGTGACTGCATCGCCGGATACTGCGTCTCGCACGACGTCTCGGAACGTAGCTTCCAGCTCGAACGAGGCGGTCAGTGGGTGAAGGGAAAGTCCTGCGAGACGTTCAACCCGCTCGGCCCGTGGTTGGTCACCGCGGACGAGATACCCGATCCGCAGGATCTGAGCCTGGAGCTGTCCGTCAACGGCGAATCACGCCAGCAAGGCACCACCGCCGACATGATCTTCCCGGTCCTCGAGATCGTCCGCTACGTGAGCCAGTTCATGGTGCTCGAACCCGGAGATCTCATCAACACAGGAACTCCGGCCGGCGTCGGGATGGGAATGACGCCACCGCGCTACCTGAGGGCGGGGGACGTGGTGGAGCTGTCCGTCGGTGGCCTGGGTCGTCAGCGCCAGCTGATCGCCCAGGCCGTGTAGTCGGGCGCCGCCGACGCATGGCCGCGGCCGTTCAGAAGAAGGTCCGTACCACATCGACGATCAGGTCCTCGTCATCGACGACGGGGATCCACCGCCACTTGTCGAACGTGGTGCACGGGTGTGAGATACCAAGTCGCACCTCGTCACCAACGGCGAGGCCGGAGTCAGGCGGCACCGTGGCAACGGCGTGCTGGTCGAACAACCGCTCGACGGATGCGGCGCCCACCACGACGTCGCTCCCGTCCGGGTGCGTCGCCCCCAGTACCACCGGGTTTCCGGCGTCGGACGAGACGTCCCGGCGACCGACGCCCAGGACAGCGACGGAAGGTTCGGGTCGGGAGAGCACAGGCGCCCACACTTCGAGCGCGGCCGCGAGCACAGGGGTGGCCGACTGCGCCCGCTCGAACGGCGAGAGCCGGGCGTACGTCCCATGGTCGTGAGTGAGGTAGCAGCCACTACGCAGGACGAGATCCCACGGGGCAGCGCCCGCGAGCACCTCGACCACGACGTCGAAGTACGCCGACCCACCGGCGCTCACTACCGGCCGCTGGGCGAAGTGGCCGGTGGAGAGCAGCGACAGGGTCAGCTGTGCGATCCGCTCGCAATAGCTGCGGGCCAGGTCGGCCGTGGCCGCCGGGGACGGCGCGACGAGCGACCCTTCATAGCCGGCGATTCCGGCCAGCTCGAGGTGACCGGACCGACCCACCGCGTCGGCCACCTCGACCGCCGCTGCCTCACCGCGCGCACCGGTCCGACCATTCTCATGTCCGAGTTCGACGAGCACGGGCAGCCGCCCCGCGAAACCGCACGTGGCAAGCACGCGCTCCAGGAGTTCCACACCGGCCAAGCTGTCGACATAGCACAAGAACGAGAAGCCACTGTCAGCGCTCAACTCTTGAGCCACCCAACGGATCGCTCCCTCGTCCACGATCTCGTTAGCCACGAGCACACGCTGAACTCCGAACTTTCTCGCCAGACGGGCTTGGGACGGGGTGGCGACTGTGATCCCGCCCGCCCCCGCCGCCAGCTGTCGGGCCCACAGCTGTGGGGCCATCGTCGTCTTCCCGTGCGGAAACAACGTGACGTCGTGCCGTTGACAGTATTGCGCCATCGCATCGATGTTCTGTGTCATTGCAGCTTCCCGCAGGAGAACCCGAGGCGCTCCGAGCAGGCCGTCCCGGACGTGACGGCGTTCGGCCACCATCGCCTCGACAGTGATTCGCGAGCGGTGGGCCGGCCCGCCAAAGCCCTTCTCCGTCGCGGGCACCGAACGCCGACGGATTCGGGCAATTTGCTCCGCGTCGTACTCGGCATCGGTCTTTCCAGAGCGCCGGCTCATCACGGTGCGATAGTATCCCTGAACGTCGTTCGATATGCCGAACATGCTCGGATGTCGGCCCTGAGGAGTCCAGCTCGATGACCACGATCACCTTCGTCGGCGCCGGCAGCGTCGAGTTCACCCAACAGCTGCTGGTGGACATCCTCAGCTACCCAGAGCTCGCAGACGCGCGGGTGTGCCTGCACGACATCGACGAGGAGCGGCTGCGCACAGCCGAAGGGATCGCCCGGCAGGTGTCCGAGCAGCTCAACGTGCACCCGACTGTGACGTGCGAGCTCGACCGCCGAAAGGCGCTCGAGGGTGCCGAGTTCGTGGTCAACATGGTGCAGGTCGGCGGACTGGCGGCCACCCGTACCGACTTCGAGATCCCTGCAAGGTTCGGTCTTCGCCAGACGATCGCGGACACACTCGGAATCGGTGGCATCTTCCGGGCGTTGCGCACGTTTCCCGTACTCAGTGGACTTGCCCACGACATGGAGCGGGTCTGTCCTGACGCCTTGCTGCTGAACTACACCAACCCGATGGCGATGAACCTGTGGTGGCTCAGCGCCGTCGCACCCCGTCTGAAGGCGGTAGGGCTGTGCCACAGCGTCTATTGGACGGTGGACGGGCTGTGCGAGGTCATCGGCGTCCCGATGGAGGGCACCAGCTACCGGGCGGCAGGGGTCAACCATCAGTCGTGGCTGCTGACGTGGGAGCGCGACGGGGAGGACCTGTACCCGCAGCTCGACGCCCGCATCGAGTCGGACGCCGAGCTGCGCCGTCGGGTCCGTGTCGACATGTACCGCCGCCTCGGCTACTACCCGACAGAGACCAGCGAGCACTCCTCGGAGTACGTGCCCTGGTACCTGCACGACGACCGCGAGGTGGAGCGACTCCGGATCCCGGTCGGCGCCTATCTGGACATCAGCGAGGAGAACGTCCGGACATACCAGCTGACGCGTGAGCGGCTCGCCCGCGGCGAGACCCTGCCGCTCGACAGGGAAGGCGCGACGGAGTACGCCCCGCAGGTCATTCATTCGATCGTCACCGGCACACCGCGCACGATTCACGGCAACGTGGCGAACCATGGGCTCATTGCAAACCTGCCACCCGAAGCCGCGGTCGAGGTGCCGTGCTCGGTCGACGAGCTCGGAGTGCACCCGCAGGGCATGGGCGAGCTGCCGGCGCAGTGTGCCGCGCTGAACTCCGCGTTCCTGTCCGTGTGCGGCCTGACGGTGAGAGCCGCACTGGAGGGGGACCCGAGAATGGTCCGGCAGGCAGCGCTGCTGGACCCCAATGCCGCTGCAACCCTGCGGCCGGACGACATCTGGGCAATGTGCAATGCCTTGACCGAGGCGCACGGAGACCTGCTGCCGCAGGGGCTGCGCAAGACACTGTCGGCCTAACGGGCAGCGAACCGCGCCGCCCAGCCGGTGCCGTCCAGCGTGGCACCGGCTGGCACCAGCATCTGCCCCATGGAACACCGCAGCGGGAAGCCAGCTCGGTCGGGACCAACGACTCTGCCCTGCCCGGGCCGGAACGAGGAAAGTGGCCGGGGAAGGGGCCGACCGGCCCGATGTCACAAGGAGTCCGCCATGAGCACGACACACGAGTTGACAACCCATCTCCCGCAACCTGGCGCGAAGCCGACGACCAGCCCGCGGTCCGGATACGCTCCCGCCGCTCTTGCGGCGCTGCGCGTCGCCATCGGCTTCAGTTTCCTGTGGGCCGCGCTCGACAAGATATTCGGGTGGGGCTTCGCGACTCCCACCGCGAAGTCGTGGATCAACGGCGGTTCGCCCACGAAAGGCTTCCTGAGCTCGTCCGACGGGCCACTGTCGGGCTTCTATCACGCGATCGCGGGCAGCGGCGTCGCGAACGTCGCATTCATCCTCGGCCTGCTGCTGCTCGGTGGCGCGATGATACTGGGGGTCGGCAACCGCCTCAGCACCTTCGGCGGTACGTTGCTGTTCTTGATGATGTGGAGCGTCGTGCTTCCCCCGGTCCAGAACCCGGTTCTCGACGAGCACCTGATCCAGGCACTGGCAGTGCTGGTGCTGGGCGCTTGCCATGCCGGCGAGAGCTTCGGCCTAGGGCAGTGGTGGAACGCTCAGCCGCTGGTGCAGCGCTTCCCGATCCTGAAGTAGGCCTCACAACGAGCGGGGACCCGCCGTCGACAGGTCCCGCTCGTCTCTCGGTCGCCTACTCCACCGTGACGGACTTGGCGAGGTTCCTTGGCTGGTCGACGTCGTGGCCTTTCGCGGTGGCCATCGCGCACGCGAAGACCTGCAGCGGCACGACGGCCAGCAGCGGCTGCAGCAGGGTTGGGCACTGCGGGACCCGGACGATGTGGTCGGCGTAGGGAACCACCGACTCGTCGCCCTCCTCCGCGATCACGATGGTGCGCGCACCTCGGGCCCGTACCTCCTGGATGTTCGACACGATCTTCTCGTGCAGGACGCTGCGTCCGCGCGGCGAGGGGACCACCACGATGACCGGAACTCCTTCTTCCAGAAGGGCGATCGGCCCGTGTTTGAGCTCCCCGGCAGCGAAACCCTCGGCGTGCATGTACGCCAGCTCTTTGAGCTTCAAGGCACCCTCGAGCGCGACGGGGAACCCGACATGACGCCCGATGAACAGGACCGAGCGTGAGTCCTGCAGCTGCGCGGCCAGCGCCTTGACGTCCTCCGCGGTGTCGAGGACCAGGTCGATCTTGCGGGGCATGTTGGCCAGATCCCGTACGACAGAACCGATCTCGTCACCGAACTTGTTGCCGCGGACCTGCGCGACGTACAGCGCGACCAGATAGCAGGCGACGATCTGGGTGAGGAACGCCTTCGTCGATGCAACCGCGACCTCCGGCCCCGCCCGGGTGTAGAGCACCGCGTCTGACTCTCGCGGGATCGTCGAGCCCTGCGTGTTGCAGATCGCGAGCACCCGGGCGCCCTGCTCCCGCGCATAACGCAAGGCCATCAACGTGTCCATGGTCTCGCCGGACTGCGAGATCGCTACCACCAGCGTGCGGCGGTCCACGACCGGGTCGCGGTAGCGGAACTCGCTGGCCAGCTCGACCTCGCACGGGATCCGGGTCCAGTGCTCCAGCGCGTACTTCGCGACCATGCCGGCGTGGTACGCCGTACCGCACGCGATCACCACGACCTTGTCGACCTCGCGCAGGTCGGTGTCGGTCACCCGCATCTCGTCCAGGTGCAGCAGACCGTCGGCGCCGATCCGGCCCAGCAGCGTGTCCGCGACCGCCTTGGGCTGCTCGGCGATCTCCTTGGACATGAACGTGTCGTAGCCGCCCTTCTCCGCAGCTGCCGCGTCCCAGGTCACTTCGTACGCATGCACCGTCGCGGGCGTGCCGTCGAAGTTGGTGACGGTGACGCTGTCGCGGGTCAGCTCCACGACCTGGTCCTGGCCGAGCTCGATGGCGTGGCGGGTGTGGGCGATGAAAGCTGTCACGTCCGAAGCCAGGAAGTTCTCCCCGTCCCCTCGGCCAACGACCAGCGGGGAGCTGCGCCGGGCACCGACGACGACGTCGGGCACGTCGGCCTGGACCGCGACCAGGGTGAACGCACCCTCCAGCCGGCGGCACACCGCCCGCATCGACTCCGCGAGGTCGTGACCGGTCGCGGGCAGCACCGAGGCCAGCAGGTGCGCCACGACCTCCGTGTCGGTCTCCGAGGCCAGCACGACGCCGGCCGCAGTGAGCTCCGCGCGCAGCTCGGCGAAGTTCTCGATGATCCCGTTGTGGATGACCGCGACCTTGCCGTCCGCGCTGACGTGCGGGTGCGCGTTCGCGTCGGTCGGCCCGCCGTGGGTGGCCCACCGGGTGTGTCCGATCCCGGTCGTCGAACCCGGCAGCGGGTCCTCGCCGAGCAGCGACTCGAGGTTGGCGAGCTTGCCGGCCTTCTTGCGTACGTCCAGCTCTCCGTCCGCGACGACAGCGACCCCGGCGGAGTCGTACCCCCGGTACTCCAGGCGTCGCAGACCCCCGACGACGACCTCGAGGGCCTGCTTCTCCCCGACGTAGCCCACGATGCCGCACATGGGGCAAGGGTAACGGGACGACGGCCTCGGTCCACGGGGCGCGAGCCGTGCGGCGATGATGACACCGGCACCACCGTGCCACCGGATGTGAGGAGCAGCGATGGACCTGCAGCACTGGCTGGGTGAGGCGAGCCGTGCCGTCGAGCGGTGGCAGGGGCAGTTCGGGCCGTACCAGCCGCATCCATCCACGGCGGTCGGCGACGAGCAGTTCGGCGCCGCTCTCGCCACGTTCACCGAACGGCTGCAGGACAACTACCCGTTCTTTCACCCGAGCTACGCCGGCCAGATGCTCAAGCCGCCGCACCCCGCCGCGGTCGTGGGCTACCTGACCGCGATGCTCATCAACCCCAACAACCACGCCCTCGACGGCGGGCCCGCGACCGCGGCGATGGAGAAGGAGGTCGTCGCCTCGATCGCCGCGATGTTCGGGTACGGCGAGCACCTCGGGCACCTCACGACGTCAGGCACCATCGCGAACCTCGAGGCCTTGTACGTCGCCCGGCAGACCCATCCGGGCCGCGGCATCGCGTACAGCTCGGACGCGCACTACACGCACGGCCGGATGTGCGGGGTGCTGGGCATGGCCGGTACGGCCGTACCGACCGACGCCGCCGGCCGAATGGACCTCGATGCGCTCGCCGCGGTGCTCGCCACCGGCGACGTCGGCACGGTCGTGGCGACAACGGGAACGACCGGGCTCGGCGCCGTCGACCCGCTGCACGAGATCGTGCCGCTCGCCGCGCGCCACGGCGTGCGCGTCCACGTGGATGCGGCGTACGGCGGCTTCTTCACGCTCCTCGCCGGGACCGGGCTCATCGACCCCGCCCCCTGGGCCGCGATCGCCGACGCCGACTCGGTCGTGGTCGACCCACACAAACATGGGTTGCAGCCGTACGGGTGTGGAGCGGTCCTGTTCCGCGACCCGTCGGTCGGGCGGTTCTTCGTGCACGACTCGCCCTACACCTACTTCACCTCCGACGAGCTGCACCTCGGCGAGATCTCGTTGGAGTGCTCGCGATCCGGGGCCGCGGCCGCCGCGCTCTGGCTGACGTTGGAGCTGTTGCCGCTGACCTCCGACGGGCTCGGCGCAGTCCTCGCTGCCGGCCGCCGGGCTGCGCTGCGCTGGGCCGACCTGCTGGAGGCATCCGACGTGCTGGCCCCGTACCAGCGCCCCGAGCTCGACATCGTCAGCTACTTCCCCCGCGAGCCCAGCCTGTCCGCCATCGACGCCGCCTCGACGCGGATCATGCAGGAGGGCATGACCGCCGCCGTCGACCCGGTCTTCCTCAGCGTCCTGCGGGTGGACGCGTCGGCAATGGCGAGCCGGCACCCCGAGGTCGCAGCGGACGCCGAGGGCGCCAGGATCCTGCGCAGCGTGCTGATGAAGCCGGAGTCCGAGACGTACCTATCCGACCTCCACGCGCGGGTCTCCGCGCTCGCCCGCCCGATGACGCTTCTCTGACCGCCCCGGCGGCGCGGTGTTCATGATCAGTAGTCAATTCGTGAGGTGCGACTCGGCCATCTCGTGCTTCCCACGCACGCGAACTGCGCCAGCCACCTCACCAAACGCCTACTGATCATGGGATCGCCGGCGGCGAGCCTCGCGCTGTTCATGATCAGTAGACAATCCGTGAGGTCCGACTGGGCCATCTCGTGCGTCCCACGCACGCGGGCTGGGCAGCGCCCTCACCAGATGACTACTGATCATGAAATCGCCGGTGGCGGGCCTTGCGCACGTCGTCGAGGAGGAGGAGGAGGAGGAGGAGGAGGAGGAGGAGGAGAGCAGCACGCGACGTGCCGCGCCGGTCCGACGTCAAAGTCCTGAGGTCGTCCACGAGCGGTCCCGCTGGGCGGTGGCGCCGGTTCGCTTCGCGAGGGCGGTTACGCTACCGTAACCTACGTAAGCGTAACTTGCCGCTGCGGAGGTTCTCATGACCCAGCACGACCTGCCCACGATCATCCAGGGCGGCATGGGGGTCGCCGTGTCCTCGTGGCAGCTGGCCCGGACGGTGGCACTCAGCGGCCAGCTCGGCGTGGTGTCTGGCACGGCCCTGGACGCGGTGCTCGCCCGGCGGCTGCAGGACGGCGACCCGACAGGGGACATCC
>JANWJC010000080.1 GCA_025449595.1 Acidobacteriota bacterium
CCTGGCGAAGGCCAAGATCGAGGTCGAGCTCGCGGCCCTCATGACGGCCAAGGCGGCGTGGCTGCACGACCACGGCCAGAGCGCCGGCGAAGCCTCCAACATGGCCAAGTACGCCGCTGCGGAGGCCGCGCTCGCCGCGATCGACGCCGCTATCCAGACGCACGGCGGCAACGGGCTCACCGTCGACTACGGGTTGCTCCCGCTGTGGGGGATGGCCCGTCTGCTGCGGATCGCCCCGGTGAACCGGGAGATGATCCTGAACTTCGTCGCCCAGCACTCGCTGGGCCTGCCGCGGTCCTACTGACCATCACGGACCATCACCGACCATCACGCACCGACGACGAGCAGGAAGCAGACCATGTCGGGTACCGCAGAGCTCCATGACAACCTCATCCACCGGGTCAACGTCGGTGACAGCCTCACCCGGACCGCAGCTCGCCATCCCGAGAACCTCGCGATCGTCGACGGTGAACGCCGGCTGACGTATGCCGAGCTCAACACGTGGGTGAACCGCGTCGCGAACGCGCTCACTGCCGATGGTTACCACCGCGGCGACTCACTTGCGCTGGCCTCCGCCAACAGCGTCGAGTTCCTCGTCACCTACTACGCCTGCGCCAAGCTCGGCGTGGTGTGCGTGCCGCTCAACCTGGGCTGGCGACCGGAGGAGGTCAGCTACGTCCTCGGGCACTCTGGTGCCCGCGGCCTGGTCGTGGAGACCCAGCTGCTGCCGGCCATGGCCGCCGCGCTGGCCGAAGTGCCCACGGTGACCGACGTGTTCGTGATTCCTGGGACCGGGTCATCGGAGGTGGTGCCGACGCCAGATCGCCGCCAGCTCACGCTCGACGAACTGGTAGGGGACGCTGACGGGAGCGAGCCCGAGCACGTCGTCGGGGACCGTGACCCCATCACGTACCTCTACACCAGCGGGACCACGGCCTTCCCCAAGGGAGTCGTCGGCAACCACACGGCGATCTACCTGGAGTCCATGACGATGGCGCTGGAGGCGCGCTTCACCGACGAGGACCGGTTCGTGGCGATGATGCCGATGTTCCACACGGCCCAGCTGAACTGCCACTGCACAGCGGCGGTGATGGTCGGGGCCGCGACCTACGTCCAGCGCGGTTTCGACGCGGGGCGGCTGCTCGAGCTCATCGAGTCCGAGCGCATCACTCAGATCTTCGGGCTCCCCATGATGTATCGCGCGATGCTGGACCATCCCGACATCGAGCGCCGGGACATGTCCAGCCTGAAGCGCGCCCTCTATGCCATGGCCCCGATGCCGCAGGCCCAGCTGGTGGAGTGCCTGAAGGCGTTCGACTGCGGCTTCTACCTGCTGTTCGGGCAGACCGAGATGAGCCCGACGACCACGCTCTTCCGGCCCGAGCATCAGCTCTCGCACAACGGTTCTGTCGGGACGCCCGTCGTCAACGTCCAGGTGGGGATCATGGCGCCGGACGGTGAGCTGCTGGAGCCGGGGCAGTCCGGTGAGATCGTCTATCGGGGACCGCACACGATGACCGGCTACCTCAAGGACGAGGCGGCCACGCAGGTCGCGTTCGAGCACGGCTGGTTCCACTCCGGGGACGTCGGCAGCTTCGATGCCGACGGCATCCTGTGGTTCACGGACCGGAACAAGGACGTCATCAAGTCCGGGGGAGAGAACGTCGCCTCGATCGAGGTCGAGAAGGCGATCTACGCCGCGGACCCCAACGTGGCGGAGGTCGTGGTCGTGGGACTGCCGCACGAGCGCTGGACCGAGGCCGTGACCGCGGTGGTCGTACCGAGGCCGGGGACCCGGCTCGACGAGGCCGCCATCCTGTCGTCGGTCAAGGAGCAGGTCGGCTCGTTCAAGACGCCGAAGTCGCTGATCGTGGTCCAGGAGCTGCCGCGCACCTCCACCGGGAAGATCCAGAAGAATGTCGTACGGGACCAGTTCCGCGACCACTACACCCGCCCGCTCGGATGAGCGGTCGACGATGACGACGCAGGCCGGCTCCCCGCCGCGCACCCGTGACCCGGCGCGGAAGGAGCGGATCCTCGAAGCGGCCGCAGACCTGGTCGCCCGCAACGGTTTCCACGGGGCCTCGATGGCCGACATCGGAGTCGAGGCGGGCATCACCGGCTCGGGGATCTACCGCCACTTCGACAGCAAGGCGGCGATCCTCGTCGCGCTGTTCGACCGGGTGATCGACGGCCTGCTGCGCGAGGAGCAGGAGATAGAACGCGGTGTGCCGGATATGGGTCGGGCGCTGGATCGGCTGGTCGCCGCTCAGGTGGAGTTCGTCGTGGCGGACCGGCGGGTCGCGCAGGTCTACTTCAGCGAGCTCCACAACCTGCCGGAGCAGGACCGGCTGCGGCTGCGCGGCAAGCAGCGCCGCTACCTCGAGGTGTGGGTCCGCCTGCTGCTGGAGCTGCGCCCGGAGCTGGACGAGGTCGAGGCGCGGGTGGTGGTGCACGCCGCGACCGGGGCGATCCAGTCGACCTTGTTCCACAGCAGCGCGATGTCGCACGACCGGCTCCGCGCCACCTTGACCACGGCCGCCCGAGCCGTGCTCGGCGAGCCTGTGGACGGCTGAGCCGCCCGGCGGAGGTCACGGTGTTGGATGGGAGCCCCACCCCGCTGCGACCTGGAGGACGTCGGTGCCGCTGCCTGCCCGCTCGTCCGCCGCCGACAGCGCTGACGACGCCGCCCATGACGGCGAGGACGTGATCGCGCCGAAGCCGACGCGCCGCAAGGCCGTGACCGCGGTCAGCCTCGAGGAGGCGCTGGCGGCCGCCGTCACGTCGCTGTCCGGACAGACCCGCCCCGGGCAGCAGCAGATGGCGACAGCGGTGGCGGCGACGCTCGCCGGAGCCGGCCACCTGCTGGTGCAGGCCGGCACCGGGACCGGGAAGTCGCTGGCCTACCTCGTCCCGGCCATGCTCCACGCCTCCAGCAGCGAGCGCCGCGTGATCGTGGCGACCGCGACGCTGGCGCTGCAGCACCAGCTCATCGCGCGGGACCTGCCCCGGGTGGCCGATGCGCTGGAGCCGCTGCTGGGTCGCCGCCCCACCTACGCCGTCCTGAAGGGACGGCACAACTACGTGTGCCTGGACCGGGTCCACCGGGGTGCGGTTGACCAGGACGACGAGGACGCGACACTGTTCGCGGCTCCCACCACCGCGCTGGGCAAGCAGGCGAAAGCCTTGCGGGAGTGGGTAGATGAGACCGAGTCCGGTGATCGGGACGACACCCCGTTCGCCGTCGACGGCCGGGTGTGGCGGGCGGTCTCGGTCTCGGGCCGGGAGTGCGTCGGTGCCGCTCGCTGCCCCTACGGTCAGGAGTGCTTCGCCGAGCTTGCCCGGGAGCGTGCCAAGGAGTCCGAGGTGGTGGTGACCAACCACGCGATGCTCGCCATCCACGCGCTCGAAGAGGTGCCGGTCCTGCCCGAGCACGACGCCGTGATCGTCGACGAGGGTCACGAGCTCGTCGACCGGGCCACGACCGCCGTTACCGTCGAGCTGTCCGCTGCCGCCGTGGAACGAGCGGCGTCCCGGGCGCGGCGACACCTGTCCGACGACACCCAGGACCGGCTCGAGTCCGCCGGGGAAGCGCTCGGGGCCGAGCTCTCCGCTGCCGCCGGTGGCGCACGAGGTGCGGTACGCATCGAGCAGGTCGACGGCACGCTGCTGCTGGCACTGGCCGCCGTACGCGACGCCAGCCACGGTGCGATCACCGAGATGTCCAACAGTGCCAACCGGGAAGAGGCGAAGGCCGATCCCGAGACCGGCGCCGCGCTGCAGCGCGCCAAGGGCCTGCTCGGGGAGGTGCACGACGTCGCCGGAGCTCTGCTCTCCCTGGACGAGGGCGACGTGGCGTGGCTGGAGGCGGGGGATCGGCGACCACCCGTGCTGCACGTGGCGCCGCTGTCGGTCGCCACCGTCCTGCGTGAGGCGCTGTTCGACCAGACCCGCGTCGTCGTGACCAGCGCGACGCTGACCCTCGGCGGCTCCTTCACCCCGCTCGCCCAGTCGTTCGGGCTCGCGGCCGACGAGAAGGGCTGGACCGGACTCGACGTCGGGTCACCGTTCGACCATGCGCGGCAAGGGATCCTGTACGTCCCCTCCCACATCGCGCCGCCGGATCGCGACGGCGTCAGTGCTGCGGCCCTTGATGAGCTGGCGGCCCTGATCGCCGAGGCCGGCGGCCGTACCCTGGCGCTGTTCTCGTCGTGGCGCGGTGTCGAGCGGGCTGCCGAGCATCTGGCCGAGCACCTCCCGGGCCTGCTGCTGGACCGCGGCATCGTGCCGACGGACGTGCCGGTCCTGGTGCAGCAACGCGGCGACTCCGTCGCCGACCTCGTGGCCCGGTTCGCCGCCGAGCCCAGGTCGATCCTGCTCGGCACCCTGTCGCTGTGGCAGGGCGTCGACGTGCCCGGGAGCTCGTGCAACCTCGTCGTCATCGACCGGATCCCGTTCCCTCGTCCGAACGAACCGCTGACCGCGGCACGGTCCAAGGCCGCGGAGGACCACGGCGGCAACGGGTTCACGGCGGTGTCGGTCCCGAGGGCGGCGCTGCTGCTGGCTCAGGGGGTGGGCCGGTTGATCAGGTCGGGGGAGGACAGGGGCGTCGTCGCGGTCCTCGACCCGCGCCTGGCGACCGCGCGCTACGGCGACTACCTGCGCCGTTCCCTGCCGCCGTTCTGGTTCACCACCGACGGCACGACGGTGCGGGCGGCGCTGCGACGGCTCGACGAGGCCGACCTCGCCCCGGCCTGACGGCACCCACTGACCGGCGCCGGCTGGCGAGGCGCTGACGACCGGCCCAGGCAGGAGTGGCACGCTGCGGGTATGAGCGAACCGCCGTCCCTGCAGCTGTTGGACCTCCCGGACCCGGGCAAGGTGCTCGCGATAGTCGCGCACCCCGACGACCTCGAATATGGCGCCGCCGCGGCCGTCGCGATCTGGACCGACGCCGGTCACGAGGTGGCGTACTGCCTCGTCACGAGCGGCGAGGCCGGCATCGACGGCGTCGAGCCGCAGGTGGCCGGGCCGCTGCGGGAGGCCGAGGAGATCGCAGGCGCCGCGATCGTGGGGGTCCAGACGGTGGAGTTCCTCGGGCACCCGGACGGGATCGTCCAGCATGACCTCGCGCTACGTCGGGACCTCGCCCGGGCGGTCCGCCGGCACCGCCCGGACACGTTGCTGCTGTTCAACCATCGGGAGGGTTGGGGCTTCCCCGGGTCGATGAACACACCCGACCACCGCCACACCGGAGCCGCCGCGCTCGACGCCATGGGCGATGCGGGCAACCGGTGGATCTTCCCCGAGCTGCTGGCCGAGGGGCTCGAGCCGCACAGCGCGAAACGGGCGTTGGTGGCCGGCTCGCCGCAGGGGATGCACGCGCTGGATGTCACCGCGGGTCTGGACCGCGCGATCGCGTCGCTGTCCGCGCACAAGGCGTACCTCGAGGGTCTGGGTGACCACCCGATGAGCGACCCGGAGTTCCTGCGTGCCATGGCCGAACAGGTCGGGTATCACGTGCAGGGCCACGGCGCCGCCATCGCCTTCGAGCGCTTCGGTCAGTGACCTGATCAGGTCTCAGCGTCGTATCGGGGCCGAGCGACGGGTCGCCCGCTTCGGCGGTGGATCCTCGGCAGGAACGGCGGTACGCGCCCGCAGTGCCACGACGAGCAGCTCCAGCCCGTAGCGGAACTGGTCCTCGGCGCTGGGGTACATCAGGGGTGCCAGCGCCGTGGAGTACGGGAACTGGTCGGCGGACAGCGCCAGGTAGTCCGCGCGCCAGCGGCGGTGAACGTCCTCGCGCTCGTCGCTCGACCTGCCCGCCAAGGTCGCATCGATCGTCGCCGAACCCACGGAGTACTCCACCATGGCGTGGTAGCCCATGACGGCGTCCTGGTCGCTGAGACCGGACGCCTTGAGAAGTTCCAGGACGGTCTCGGTGAACCGGGCCTCGTGCTCCTTGCGCGAGGGTCCGGGAGCCATCACCGCAGCGGCGGCGGGGCGCTCGAGGAGAACCTGGCGCAGCTGGACGCACATCTGCGCTGCCAGCTCCAGCGGGTCGTCGCGGAAAGCCTCCAGCCCCTCGCCGATGGGCTCGAGGACCAGGTCCGCGGCGGCCCGCAGCAGCTCGTCCTTGTCCCGAAAATGCCGGTAGACCGCTGTCGGGTGGACCTGCAGCGCATCACCGAGCTTGCGGGTCGTGACGGCGTCCGCACCGCCGCCCTCGAGCAGGCCCATCGTGGCCTCGAGGATCACCTCACGGGTCAGGCGCCGCGGTGCTCTCGCCGCGTCCGGCGACGGGGCCGGCTTCGACTGACGGACCACGGACTGCTCCCGTTGCTGCACGAGGTGACTGGGCCGGGACACTGTATTGCGGAGTCGCTCGTCAGAGCGGTTCGACCGGGTCGCGGCTCAGTCGTACAGCCGGGCCCGGCCCAGCCGCTCCAGGCACACCTCTCCGCTCCAGGGCAGCATCGTGATGCCCAGACGGGAGTCGCGATACATGCGCTCCAGCGGGAGGTGCTTGAGCATCGACTGGCCCCCGCACACCCGGATCGCAAGCGCCGCAACCTGGTTCGCGGTCTCCATCGTGGTGTAGACGGCGGCCCAGGCCCGCGCCAGCAGCTCCTCGTCTGGGTCGACGCTGGTGTTGTCGAGCACGTCGTAGAGCAGCGCCCGGCTCGTCTCGTACGCGATCTGCAGCTGTGCCCAGCCGGCCTGCTTCTGCGGCAGGTCGCGGCGGGCCGGACCGGACGGAGCGGTTCCGTCGCCACGCAGGTAGCCCCGCACGAAGTCGATGACGCCCTGGGTCAGGCCCAGGTAGCTGGGAGCCAGCGACATGAACAGGAACGGGAACCGTTGCGCGGCTTGGTCATATCCCCGCGGTGGCATGACCTCGTTGTCTACGGGGACGAAGGCGTCGGTGAAGATCAGGGTCCGTGACACCGTGCCGCGCATCCCCAGCGGGTCCCAGTCGCCCACGATCTCGACACCATCGGCGTCCGCGGGGACGGACAGCAACCGGATGAACGGCTCGCCGGGGACCTGGCAGGTGATGTTGTAGCGGTTCGCTGCGCCGGACAGCGAGGCGAAGATCTTCCGACCGCTGACCCGGAAACCGCCGTCCACCAGCTCGGCCCTCGTGGCCACCCCGGAGGTGGCGCCGGCGGAGATGCCCTCGCTGAACGGCTGGCTGTGGATCACACCGTCCTCCACGACACCGCGGAACAGCTCGGCGCGTCGGCGGTCGTGCAGGGCCGCCTCCTCCGCGGAGAAGTCGAGCAGGTCCGACACCTCGCCGGCCCAGAGCATCGTGGCGTTGTGCATGTTGAACGTCAGCGCCGTCGCCCCGCAGTAGCGGCCGATCTCCGCCGACACCCGGGCGTAGTCGGCGAAACTGGCGCCGACGCCACCGAACCGGGCCGGGACGCACAGCCCGAGCAGGCCGGCCGCGCGCAGGTCTGCGAAGTTCTCGAAGGGGAACGAGGCGTCGCGGTCGTACCGGACGGCACGCTCGGCGAAGGCCGGTCCCAGGGCTCGGACCCGCAGCACCAGCTCGTCGCGGTCCACGGTCGGTGGTGCTGTCGAAGTCGTCGTCATGCGCAGAGTCTGGTCATCGGTATAACGCGGTGTCAACATCTCTGACATCACCCTGTACTTCGCCCGGAGCCTCCGCTACTGTCCCGCCATGATGACGATCCTCGATCGTCTCGTGCCGCCGGTGGCGTGGTGCGAGTCCGGCACTGGGCCGCTGGCGCTTTTCCTGCACGGGCTCGGCGGTGATCGCCACAGCTGGGACCCGCAGCTGGCCGAGCTCGCGGACATACGGCGCTGCATCGCCTGGGACATGCCCGGGTACGGGGCCTCCCCGGGGCTGCCGGACTCGTTGGACGCGCTGGCCGATGCCGCTGCGGCCCTGATAGTCGGGGTCGGTGCAGAGGAGGCCGACGTGGTCGGACTCTCACTCGGCGGGATGGTGGCCCAGCACCTTGCGCTGCGCCATCCCCGGCTGGTGCGGACGCTGACCCTGCTGGACACGAGCCCCGCGTTCGGGCTCGACGGCACGACCAAGGAGCAGTGGCTGGCGACCCGGGTCGGTCCCTTGAGCGAGGCCGCGACGCCACCGGACGTGGCCCGAGCCATCGTCGCCGACATGGTGGGGCCGGACTGTCCCGACGACGTCCGGGCCGCGGTGGTGCGGTCCATGCAGGCCGTACCGCCCGCGAGCCTGCAGGCCGCATGTGCGGCCCTCGTCGAGCATGACGTGCGTGAGTCGTTGCACCAGATCGACCTGTCGGTCCTGGTCATGGTTGGTGCCCTGGACCCCGAGACGCCGGTGTCGTACGCACGAGCCATCGCCGACCGGATCCCCGGTGCCAGGCTGCTCGTGGTCGAGGGTGCCGGTCACCTGCTGAACCTCGAGAACCCGGGCCGTGTCAACGCCGAGCTCCGGGCGCTGTGGACCAGCAGCTACCCGGAGGTGGCACATGTCGACTGAATGGCGCTGGCTGCAACGGTTCGCGACGCAGCTGACGCTGTGCGAGCTCGCTCCGTCCGAGCTGTGCGTGGTCTTGTCGGAGTCGGCAAGCCGGCCCGAGATCGTGTCCACCGCGCTGTTGGCGGCACAGTCCCTGGGAGCCGAGGTGTTCCAGGTCGTGATGCCGACGCCGCCGAACCCCGGTCCGGTGCCGCTGCGCTCGACCGGGACCTCGTTGGCACTGCAGGGAAATCCGGCGTCCCTGGCGGCACTGTGCCGCGCGGACTTCATCGTGGACTGCACCGTGGAAGGGCTGCTGCACTCCCGCGAGCTCAAGGAGATCCTCGGGTCGGGGACCCGGATCCTGATGATCAGCAACGAACATCCGGAGGTCTTCGAACGGCTCCCGCACGACGAGAAGATGGCAGCGCGGGTCCAGGTCGGCCACGACATGATCTCGGCTGCCTCGACGATGCGGGTCACGTCCGCTGCCGGCACTGATCTGACCGTGCACCTGGACGGCTCGTTCACCGCGGGATCGACCGGGGTGACCAGCGGCCCGGGGAGCATCGCGCACTGGCCCGGTGGTCTGGTGCTCGCCTTCCCCGCGCGCAACTCGGTCAACGGCACGATCGTGCTGGCTCCCGGCGACCTCAACTGCACGTTCAAGACTTACGTCCGCACGCCGATCCGGCTCACCATCGTGGACGACTACGTGGTGGACGTGTCCGGTGACGGGTTCGACGCTCGCCAGCTCGCGAGCTACATGTCCGCTTTCGGGGACCGGGATGCGTACGCGTCCTCGCACCTGGGCTGGGGGATGAACCCGGCCGCGCGCTGGGACTACTTCGACCTGTACGACAAGAGCCAGCACAACGCTGTCGAGGCGCGGGCCTTCGAGGGGAACTTCATGTACAGCACCGGAGCGAACGAGACCGCGGAGCGTTTCACCCGCTGTCACTTCGACCTGCCGATGCTCGACTGCACGGTCGAGCTCGACGGGGTCGCCGTCGTGCGGGAGGGCCGGCTGCAGGCGCCGTTGGCGCCGGAGCCGCCGGCTCCCGCGGGAGGTGTGCGGTGAGGTCGGACCAGACCCGGCTGCTGTTCACCGACGCGTTCGGTCTGAGCCACGGCAAGACGGTGCAGTCCGCCCGCGCGAACGACCCGACGCACTACGCGCTCACCGTGATGGTGCAGGGCCTGGACCTGCAGTTCATCGAGGTCCCCGGCTACTCCACCGATGTCGGCTTCCCGGACATGGAGGCCCGGCTCGACCCCGGGACGCTGCGCCCGGCGTGGGGCGGTGCGGGCGAGGTCGGCATGTGCAGCCTCACGCACGCCGACGGCCGACCACTCCCGCTGTGCCTGCGCACCCGGCTGCGTGAGCACGTGGCGCGTTGGCGCGACCTCGGCCTGGATCCGCAGATCGGGGTCGAGATGGAGTTCTACCTGCTGGCCGGGCCGACCGTCGCCGACGGCCCGCTGCCGGTGCCCGCGCACCGGGTCTACGGCACCGGCTACGGGGCTGACCCGAGCGGGCTGCTCGACGCGATCGTGCAGGCGGCGCAGGACAGCGAGCTGGACCTGGAGGGCTGCAACGCCGAGTTCGATCCCGGTCAGGTCGAGGCCGCCATCAGCTACCGGGACGCGCTCGGCGCGGCCGACGCCGCGTTCTTGTTCCGGGAGCTGGTGCACGACCTGGCGCTCGAGCACGGCGTCGGAGCGACGTTCATGGCGCGCCCGTTCGCGGACTCGATCGGCAACGGGATGCACCTGAACCTCAGCGCGTCGGCGTCCGACGGCCACAACGTCTTCCACGACCCGGACGATGCGGACGGGCTGTCCCAGAGCTGTCGCTGGGCGATCGCGGGACTGCTCGAGCACCACGGCGCGCTGACTGCGCTGTTCGCGCCGACCGTGAACTCCTACAAGCGGCTTCACCCGGGTCTGCTGTCCGGATACTGGGCGAACTGGGGGTTGGACAACCGGCTGACGAGCGTACGGGTCCCCGGTCAGCGCGGGCCTGCAACGCGGATCGAGCACCGGACCCCTGACGGCACCAGCTCGGCGCACCTCGCGGTGCTTGCGATGCTGGCGGCGGCGCTGGACGGCATCGAGCGCGAGCTGGCCCCACCGGCGCCGGCCACGGGGGATGCGGAGTCCGACCCCGGCACGGCGGTGCACACCCCGCACTCCCTGGTCGATGCGCTGGACCTGCTGGAGAAGGACAGCGTGCTGACCGAGGCCCTCGGTCCCGACCTCACGACGACGTTCCTCGGGCTCAAGCGCCGTGAGATCGAGGCCTGGGACCGTACTGTCACCGACTGGGAGACCAGCACCTATGGCCGCGTCTACTGAGCCGGCCGCACCGGCCCCCGTGGACGGCGGTGATCGATGACGCTGCCACCGCAGCCAGGATGGCTGCAGACCGACGACCAGGTGCCTGAACCTGAGGTCTCCCAACGTTTCCTAACCGCCATGAGCTCGCTCGCCGCGACCGTCACCGTCATAGCGGCGACCAGCCCGAGTGGCCAGCGCAGCGGCATGACAGCGACCGCGGTGTGCTCACTGTCGACAGAGCCGCCGATGCTCGTCGCGTGCGTCAACCGATCCTCGACGCTGGCCAAGACACTGACTCAGACCGGGTGGTTCTCGGTCAACCTGCTCTCGGGCGCGCAGGAGGACGTCGCGGCGAGATTCGCCGGACGCAGCGGACTGTCCGGTGAGGCACGGTTCCAGCCCGAGCTGTGGGACGTCCATCCGACCGGCGCCCCGGTGCTGCGGGACTCGGCAGCGAGCTGTGTGTGCCACCTGGCCAACGCCATGCAGCAGGCCACCCATCTCGTGGCGATCGGCGCCGTGCACGACGTGATCCTGCCGGTGCGAGGGGCGCCGCTGCCCCTGATGTATCACCTGCGCCGGTTCATCACGGTCGGTGGCGCGTCGGGAGAAAGTCCGTGACACAGCTCACCTGGTGCGCTATCGTCGCGCCGACTTGTTCGGATACGAATGGTTTCAGGGATCACCTGATGGTTACAAGTCCTGCCCATATCCATGCGAGCTTCATCCAGGAGACATGACGTGGCGCACCAATCGCAGAGCACGGAGTACCAGACGCTCGGTGGGACTGGGCGAAAGCTCACGATCGTCGACGCGATCGCGCAGTCGGTCGGCTTCATGGGGCCGGTGTTCTCGATCGCCTTCCTGGTCCCGCTGCTGGTCGGCATCAGTTCCCCCACGGGCAAGGGTGCTGGGGTCGCTGCCCCGCTGTCCGTGGTCATCGCGGCGATCGGGGTGTTCGGCTTCGGTTGGATCGTCTCCGAGTACGCCAGGCGCATCCAGGCGGCGGGATCGCTGTACGACTATGTGACCGACGGCCTAGGGCAGCGGATCGGCGCCGCGTCCGGCCTGCTCTACTACGCGGGCATCGCCGTACTCGGAGCCGCCCTGCTGATCCTGCTCGGCGGGACGATCGGTGACACCCTGGAGGCCGAGTTCGGCAACTCCGTCCTGCCGCAGCTGGGCTGGGACATCGTCCTGCTCGTCGTGGTCGGGCTCATCCTGTACCTCGGGATCGCGCTGTCGACGCGAGCGCAGCTGGTGCTGGCACTGGTCTCCATCACGGTTGTATTGATCTTCTTCATCTACGTGATCATCAAGGTGGGCAGCGGCAACGACGTGGCGAAGGCGTTCAGCCCGAGCTCCTCGCCGCAGGGCTGGAACGGCATCATGTTCGGCGTCCTGTACGGCGTCCTGCTGTTCACGGGCTTCGAGACCGCCGCCAACCTCGGGGAGGAGACGGCGCACCCCAAGCGCGACATCCCGCGTGCGGTGCTGATCTCGGTGCTCGCCATCGCCGGGTTCTACGTCGTCGGTACCTACGCGCAGGTCGCCGGCTACGGGTTCAGCCTCGATGCGATCGGCAAGAACGCCGGGGCGCCGCTGTTCGGGCTGGCCGGGCCGGTCTCCGACGGCGGCTTCGGATCCGTAGCGGTGCGCCGGCTCATGGAGCTCGTCGTCGTGCTGGACATGATGGCCGTGCTGATCGGATGCGCCGTCGCCGGCTCTCGCGGGCTCTTCGCCCTGGGTCGCGACCGCCGGCTGCCGAGGGCGCTGGGGAAGGTCTCCCACCGCGGCACGCCTCTGGTGGCCGGCGCCATCGTGCTGGCCTTCTACCTCGTCGTCATCCTTGTCACGACGCAGTGGAACTCCCTGTGGGAGGACCCGCAGCTGCCGCACTACGCGGTGATGTTCGGAGTGCTGTCGACGTTCGGCAGCTTCTCCCTTGCCTGCATCTACTTCCTGCTGTCCATGGGCGCGATCCACGGACTGGCGGACTACCCCAAGCGGTGGGCGGTCATCCTGGCCGCCGTCGTCGGGATGGTGGTCACCGCAGCCGCCATCTTCGGCTCGGTCTACCAGGTGCCGGCGCCGACGATCTACGCGCCGTGGGCCGCTGTCGTCATCTTCATCGTCGGGCTGCTGCTCACGCTCGTCTACCAGGGCCGCAAGACCCCGCCGGCGGAGTTCGCCGGCCTGACGGCCGCCGACCAGGGTCCCATCAAGCTCTGAGCCAGGCTCACTCCAGGATGCGCGGTGCCCCCGAGACCGGGGGTGCCGCGCATCGCCTTCTGGCTCAGGGCGCGGCGGGCTCGCGCAGGCGGAACCGCTGCACCTTGCCGGTGCTCGTACGCGGCAGGGCGTCGATGAACTCGATGAGGCGCGGGTACTTGTAGGGCGCGATCGTGGCCTTCACGAAGTCCTGCAGCTCGTGGGTCTTGGTCGCATCCGCCGACGTGTCAGGGGTCAGGACGACGAACGCCTTGACCTTCATCCCGCGCTCGGTGTCCGGGACTCCCACGACCGCGCACTCGCGGACGTCCGGGTGACGCATCAGGGCCTCTTCGACCTCGGGTCCGGAGAGGTTGTAGCCCGACGACACGATCATGTCGTCCGAGCGCGCCTGGTACCAGAAGTAGCCGTCCTCGTCCTGGCTGAACGTGTCGCCGGTGATGTTCCACCCGCCCTGGACGTACTGGTGCTGGCGGTCG
>JANWJC010000081.1 GCA_025449595.1 Acidobacteriota bacterium
GCGATCGCGGCGCACGCCGGCGCGTGAGCCCCCCCGAGGGGCAACCGACCGAGGGCCGACCGGCCAAGGAGCCCGAGACCCGGTCGGCGATCACGGAGATCGGCGCAGCCAGCGGCATGAACGTCGTGGCACAGGCCCCCAGCCGCCGATCCCGGGTCCTCGGCTATGCCCTGTATCTGCCCGCCGCGTTCTTCGTCGCGCTCAACGGCACCATCTCCAAACAGCTTCTCGTCGGCGGGGTCGATGCGCTGCGGCTGTCGCAGCTGCGCGTCACCGCGGCGTTCGTCGTGCTGTTCGTGGTCGTCCTCGTGACCCGGCCGCGCTCGCTGCGCATGAGCCGGTCCGAGCTGCCGCTCATCCTCATGTACGGCGTCGCCGGCGTCGCCATGACCCAGTGGCTCTACTTCGTGGCGATCGACCGGCTCCCGGTGGGGGTGGCGCTGCTCATCGAGTTCACCGCGCCGATCATGGTGGCCCTGTGGGTCAGGTTCGCCTGGCACCAACCGGTCCGCGACCGGGTGTGGGGCGCGCTGGCACTGTCGATGCTCGGCCTGGCGATGGTCGGCCAGGTCTGGGACGGCTTCTCCCTCAACGGGATCGGGGTGGCCGCCGGTCTCGGAGCTGCGGCTGCGCTAGCCATCTACTACCTGACGGGGGAGCGAGCGGTCGCGAACCGCGACCCGGTCTCGCTGACCATGTGGGGGTTCGGGGCCGCCTCCCTGTTGTGGGCCGTCGTGGCGCCCTGGTGGTCGTTCCCGTGGGAGCAGGTGGGTGCGGTCCAGGGCTCGATCGGGCCGCTGACCTCGATCCCGGGATGGTGGCTGGTCGCGTACATGGTGCTGCTCGGCACCGTCGTGCCGTTCGCCCTCGTGCTGTTCTCGCTGCAGTACCTCAGTGCGTCGCAGGCGTCCGTCGTGGGCATGGCCGAGCCCTTGATGGCGTCCGCGATCGCGTGGGTGGTCCTGGGCGAGGTCCTCACGCCGGTCCAGATCGTCGGCGGTGTCGTGGTGCTCGCGGGTGTCCTGATCGCCGAGAACTCCCGATAGGGGCTGTTACAGGCGGAAACCGGCGTCGAAGGGCAGGTCCGCGACGTCCATCTGCGCCTTCTGCAGCTTGCCGGACCAGTCCCAGTTGACGGACTGCCAGCGCGTGAACTGGTCGAGCACCCACATGCCGCTCTGACGAGAACCGTTGCCGCTCTTGCCGTTCCCGCCGAAGGGCAGGTGCGCCTCGGCGCCGGACGTCGAGTTGTTGATCGACAGCATCCCTGCGGACACCCGAGAACGGAATCGCCACGCGGACTCCGGCGAGGTGGTGTAGATCGAGGACGACAGCCCGTAGCCGTGCCCGTTCGCGAGCTCGATCGCCTCGTCCAGGTCGCCGAACCGGCCGAATCCCACGAGCGGGCCGAACGTCTCGGTGTCGTACAGCGCATCGCCGGCGCGGATGCCCTCCACGATCGTGGGGTGCGCGAACACGCCGGCGTCGGGGTTGCCGACGAAGCCCTTGCGCGGGTTGTCAGCGGTGATGCGCCCGGTCCCGGTCGAGCCGTGGACCTTCTGGTGGTCAGCGACGAGAGCGAGGTTCTGCTCGTGCCGCTCGAGGTACGCCGGGGAGATCATCGGGCCGTACAGGACCGCCTCGCGCGGGTCCCCGATGATCGCGGACTCGACGGCGGCGACGTAGCGCCCGAGCAGCTCGTCGTAGATGTCGTTGTGCGCCCACAGCGTTCCCAAGGAGGTGCACCGCTGCCCCGCGGTCCCGAAGCCGCCGAACAGCGCGCCCTCGACCGCGAGGTCCAGGTCGGCGTCGGGCATGACAACCATCGGGTTCTTGCCCCCGAGCTCGAGGCAGGCACTCTGCAGGTGGCGCCCGGCCAGCTCGCCGATCCGACGTCCGACCTGGGTGGAGCCGGTGAACCCGACCTTCTGCACCAGACCGGCCGCGAGGGCGGCCTCCAGGCCATCGAACGTGGCCTCCCCCAGCGCGTCGACGGTCACCAGCACGTCCTGCGGGACGCCGCCGGCGTGGAACAGCGAGGCCAGCGCAGCGGAGATCGCCGGGGCGGTCTCCGACGGCTTCCACACCACCGAGTTGCCGCACAGCAGCGCTGGCACGATGTACCAGGACGGCACCGCGGTCGGGAAGTTGCCCGCCGTGATGATGAACGCGGTGCCGACCGGCTGGCGGTACGTCAGCAGCTGCTTGTCGTGCATCTCGCTCGGGACCGTCTGCCCGTACAGCCGGCGACCCTCGCCGAGGAAGAAGTCGCAGGTGTCGATGACCTCCTGGACATCACCCAGCGACTCGGCGTACGGCTTGCCCACCTCGCGGGTCACCAGCGCGGCCAGGGCCTCCTTGTTGGCCTCGATGAGCCGGCCGACCTGGGCGATGACCCGGCCCCGGGCCGGGGCGGGCACGCTGGCCCACGCGGGCTGCGCGTCGTGCGCGCGCCGGGTCTGGGCCACCACCTCCTCGAACGACGCGAGCGTCACGGTCGTGACGATGTCGGACAGGTCGGACGGGTTTTGGCTGTCAAGTGTCTGCACGACCCCATCCTGCCCTGTGCGCGGCGGTGCTCAGGTCACGGGGACCGAGCCGGCCGGTGACGTACGCAGCGTCACGCCGACAGGCCGCTGTCACCCGAACGGGTCAAATGGAGCCGGCCGGCCGTGACAGAGGGTCACCGCTGGGTGACTCTGCCGCCGTGGTTCTTGCATCGAGCACGGATCTGCGCTGTGCTGTGCTTCCGGACCTACGCGGCAACCCCGTCGCGTCGGCCCGGTCTGCTTGCCGGTGCGGCGCGATCGCCTGCGCGGCACGCCGTGTGAGGTCGGCCCGGTCTTCGGGACCTGGGCCTCGAGGACCTGGAGGCCCACGTGCTCGGATCGTCCCTCGTCGCTCGCTCTCGCGGCTCGGTCGTCACCGTGGCGCTGGCCGGTGCAGCGCTCGTGCTGCCCGTCACACTCGCCGGGCTCGCTCTGGCCCCCGCCGCCAGTGCCGTCTCCCCGGAGCCGACCACGACCACGCTCACGGTGACCCCGACCCGGCCGGACCGGATCGTCGGAACCTGGCTGGACTTCCACGCGACGGTGACCACCGCAGCGCCGAACGCCACGGACTTCACCGGCACCCTCAACATCACCGAGGGCACCGCCACCATCGCCACCACCCCCGTGAACGTCACGGCGGGCGCCACGACCATCGACGTGCCCTTGGCCACGAGCGTGAAGGTGAACGTGGCGGGCGTGCACACCTACGTCGCCAGGTTCACACCGGGCACATCGGACTACGAGGCCTCCTCGTCGGCGTCCGTGCCCATCACGATCGTGCGGATCCCCACCAAGGTCGCGCTCACGACGGTCCCCGCCGCGGCCGTCGACGCCGGCAAGGTGCTCACCCTCCGAGCGGCCGTGTCCCCAGCGGCCGGCGGCACGATCCGGTTCACCGACGGCGCCCGGGTGCTGCGCAGCGTCGGCATCGTCAAGGGCGTCGCGACCCTTCGCCTGATCCCGGCCCGGGGCACCCACAACTTCCGCGCCTGGTTCGTCCCCAGCAAACCCGGCACGTACGCCGCGTCCGCCTCACCCGTCGTGAAGGCCACCTCAGGTGCGGCTCGCGCACTGCCGTTGGGCGCCGGCAGCTTCGGCCCGCTCGTCGTGCTGGCCCAGAGCCGGTTGGTCTGGAACGGGATCCCGACCCGGATCACCGGGACGTACGACGCGGCCACGATCGCCGGGATCAAGCGGTTCCAGGGCAAGTTCAACCTGCGGGCCACCGGCGTCGCGGACGCGCGCACCATGAACCTGATGGCCAAGCTGGCCGTGCGGGTGCTGCCGCGCTCGTGCACGTCGGTGCACATGAGCATCTGCGTCGACAAGACCCGCAAGATCGCCCAGCTCGTCATCGACGGCCGGGTCGTGATCAGCCTTGACGCCAGGTTCGGCTCGACCAGGTCGCCGGCACTGGAGACCCGCGAGGGCGTGTTCCGGGTGCAGCGCAAGGACGCGACCCATGTCTCGAGTGAGTACCACACCCCGATGCCGTGGGCGATGTTCTTCTCCGGCGGTCAGGCGGTGCACTACTCGAAGTACTTCGCCGCGGTCGGCTACAACGGTGCCAGCCACGGCTGCGTCAACACCCGCGACTGGAACGGCGTCAAGAAGATGTTCTCGCTGGTGAAGATCGGCACCCGCGTGGTGATCTACCGCTCATAACCGGCCGGTCGCCTGGCCCAGCCGCCGCCGGAGGTGGCAGGGTTCGAGGCATGTCACACGGTCTTCTCCTAGTCCCCGTCGGCGCAGCCCCTGGCGACGTCGTACGCGTCGAGGGCGCTGCGTACCGCGTCGAGACCGACGCGCTCGGCGCGGTCCTGGTCCCCGAGGGGCGGCTGTGGGGCGCGCAGACCCAGCGCAGCCTGATCAACTTCACCATCGGCAGCGAGCGGATGCCCACCCCGTTGCACCGGGCGTACGGGCTGCTCAAGGCCGCCGCCGCGCGCGCCAACCGCGACCTCGGCACCCTCGATCCCGAGCTGGCCGCGCTCGTGGAGCAAGCCGCCATCGAGGTCGCCGAGGGGCAGCACGACGACGACCTGGTCCTGTCGGTGTGGCAGACCGGCAGCGGCACCCAGACCAACATGAACGTCAACGAGGTCATCGCGAACCGGGCCGTGCAGGTCGCCGGAGGGGTCCTCGGGACCAAGTCCCCGGTCCACCCGAACGACCACGTGAACCGCTCGCAGTCCAGCAACGACACCTTCCCGACGGCCATGCACGTCGCGGCCCTGCTGGCGGTACGTCGAGACCTGGTCCCGGCCGCGACAGCGCTCGCGGACGCCATCGCGCAGCGCGCCGACAGGTGGGCCGACGTCGTGAAGCTGGGTCGTACCCACCTGCAGGACGCGACCCCCGTCACCGTCGGGCAGGAGTGGGGCGCCTGGGCGACGCTGCTGCGCGACACCCTCGCCGACGTCGGTCAGGCAACGGACGGACTGCGGGCGCTGGCGATCGGCGGCACCGCGGTCGGCACCGGGATGAACTCGGCGGCCGCGTTCGGCCCCGCTGTCGCAGCCCAGCTCACCGAGCTGACCGGCGAGGCGGTCACCTCGGCGGACGACAAGTTCGCCGCGCTGTCCAGCAGCGCCCCAATGCTGCGGCTCAGCGCCGCGCTGCGGGGTCTGGCCACGGTCATGGAGAAGGTCGCCGAGGACCTGCGCTGGCTGGGGTCCGGCCCGCGCGCCGGCCTGCACGAGATCGCGCTTCCGGAGAACGAGCCGGGCAGCTCGATCATGCCGGGCAAGGTCAACCCGACCCAGCCCGAAGCCGTCCTCATGGTCGCGGCGCAGGTGCACGGTCTGGACACCGCCGTGGCGCACTCCGCCAGCCGGGCCAACTTCCAGCTGCACGTGATGCGCCCGGTGATCGCGTACGACGTGCTGCGCATGATCGACCTGCTGGCAGGTGCCTGCGACTCGCTGCGGCGGCACTGCATCGACGGGGTCGAGCTGGACGAGAACCGCATCCGCGCCGACCTCGCGAACTCGCTCATGCTCGTCACGGCGCTGTCGCCCGTGATCGGCTACGACAAGTCGGCGGCGATCGCGCACCACGCCCACGTGCACGAGCATTCGCTGCGCGACGCCGCCTTGGCGCTCGGTGTCGACGAGGCGACGTTCGACGCGACCGTCCGTCCCGGCGACATGACGCACCCGGACTGAGCCGGCGGCCTTGTCGTACGTCTTCACCGGGTCGGTGCTGACCCCGCGCCTGGAGCTGCGCCTGTTCCGGCACAACGACTTTGCGGCCCTGTTCGGGTTCGAGGGACGCCCCGAGGTGATGCGCTACCTCTACTGGGACGACTCCAGCGCCGAGGCGGTCCGGGAGCGGCTGCGAAGGAGGATCGCCAGCGACCGGTTCGAGAACGAGGGCGACGCCCTGATGCTGGCTGTCGTACGCCGCGACACCACGGCAGTGATCGGGCACGTGATGCTGCACTGGGCCAGCAAGGAGCACCAGCAAGGTGAGCTCGGGTTCGTGTTCGACCCCGAGCACCAGGGGCAGGGGTACGCGGCCGAGGCGTGCCTGCCACTGCTGGCCATCGCCTTCGACGAGCTCGGGTTGCACCGCGTGCTCGGCCGCGCCGATGCGCGCAATACCGCCTCCATCGCCTTGCAGCGCCGGCTCGGGATGCGCCAAGAGGCACACCTGGTCCAGAACGAGTTCGTCAAGGGCGAGTGGACCGACGAGGTGGACTGTGCGGTGCTCGCCACCGAGTGGGCTGCGTCTCATCCGCGGCCGTGAGGCCCGTGAGCGGTCGGGAGCTGGTGCGCGCTGCGGTAGTCTCGTACCCACTTGGTCGTTCTCCGCGTGACCCGATCTCGTTCTCCTTGGGGCCACGTCGTTCCGCCTGACTCGTTCCGGCGTATCTGTGGGGCATGACCCACAGCCTGGGATGGCACCCAGCTCGCGACGTGCACACCGTGCATCGTGTCGCGCCCCCATGCCGCAATGACGACGAGGCCTCGCACCATGAGCACAGCAACTGTCCTGGCGATCACGCCTGCCGACACGGCACTGACTGACGGAGTGCCGACCGACGCGCTGTCGACCAACACCGAGCTGACCGACGCGGTGTTGGCTGACGACGCTGGGGCCGATGACGACTCGGGCGTGTGGGCGGTTCGTCCGTACACCGCTGTCACGCCGGTGCGTACCGACGAGCCGACGTTCGCGGAGCTGGGGCTACCCAGCCCGCTGGTGCGCGCGCTGGCGTACGCGGACCTGTTGGCCCCGTTCGCGATCCAGACCGCAACGATCCCCGACGCCCTGGTCGGGCACGACATCCTGGCGCGGGCGAGCACCGGCAGCGGCAAGACCCTGGCATTCGGGCTGCCCATGATCACCCGCGTCGCGCAGCTGCCCGCGACCCCGCGCAAGCCGCACGGGCTCGTGCTGGTCCCGACCCGTGAGCTCGCGATGCAGGTGAACGACACCCTGGAGCCGCTGGGCCGCAGCATGGGGTTGCGTTTCAAGACCGTCGCCGGTGGACTGGCGATGTACCAGCAGGTCGACGCGCTGCGCCGCGGCGTCGACGTGCTCGTCGCGACCCCGGGTCGGCTGGCAGACCTGATACGTCAGGGTGCCTGCAGCCTCGAGGACGTCGAGGTCGTGGTGGTCGACGAGGCCGACCAGATGGCCGACATGGGGTTCCTGCCCGAGGTACGGGCCCTCCTCTCCGACTGCCCGAAGACGGTGCAGACGCTGCTGTTCTCGGCCACCCTCGACGGCGACGTCGATGAGCTGATCCGCCACCACATGCACGAGCCGGTGCGCCACGAGCTCGAGCCCGAGACGTCACCGGTCGACACCATGGAGCACCACCTGTTCATCGTGAACCGCGAGGACAAGCACCACATGTTCAGCCAGATCGCGGCCCGTGACGGACGCACGATCATGTTCGTACGCAGCCAGCTCGGCTGCGAGCGCGTCGCCGGCACCATCGCGGCCGGTGGCGTACGTGTCCTTGCCCTGCACGGTGGGATGTCCCAGTCACAGCGCACCCGCGCGATGGCCGATTTCAAGAGCGGCCGGGTGCCGGTCCTTGTCGCCACCGACGTCGCGGCTCGCGGGATCCACGTCGATGACGTCAGCCTCGTCGTGCACGTCGACCCGCCCGAGGACTCCAAGGCGTACCTGCACCGCGCCGGCCGGACCGCTCGCGCCGGGGCCCTCGGCCGCGTCGTCACCCTCGCCCTGCGCAACCAGGCTCGCTCGATGGAGCGCCTGCACGAGAAGGCGGGCGTGACGGCGACGAAGGAACGCGTCGAGCTGCTCGATGCCCACGTCGTGGCCACCACGGGCGCGAAGGCCGTCCACCTCGACCCGGCGCTGCTGCCGCAGCGCACCCCGGACACCCGCGGCCGCGACGACCGCCGCCCGAGCACCCCCCGCCCCCGCCGCTGACCGTCCTGACCCGAGCACCTGCTCGAAACGTGGTTCTACTACCTGTCCACAAGTGGTCCGTACGTGGGTTGGCGAATCCGCTCGCTCGGAGTGCCAGAAAGTTGACCTTGGCTTGACCCCACACACACGATGCCGGATCGGCGACCGACGCGGCCCCGCAGATCCCGTCCAGGCGGACCGACCCTGCAACTAACCTCATGATCGCTCGAGGCTGCCGACAACAGCCGTGATCACCGAGGTCCCAATCCCCAGCGGCCTCGTCCCGGAGTGTCA
>JANWJC010000082.1 GCA_025449595.1 Acidobacteriota bacterium
CGGTCATCCGATCGTCGCGCTGGCGCCGGCACCAGCGCAGGACGGCAACACGTTCGTCGTCACGCGCACCACTGCCGCGCGCTACCACCTCCACCGGGTGAGCGATCTGCGACCGGTAGCGGGTTCGTTGGTCTTCGGCGGGCCGCCGGAGTGTCCCACGAGGCCCCAATGCCTCGCCGGCCTGAGACGCGTCTACGGCCTGAAGTTCGCCGACGTCGTCGCACTCGATCCGGGTGGGCCTGTCACGCACCAGGCGCTGCGAACCGGCGAGGTCGACGTGGCACTCCTGTTCACGACCGACTCGGCGATCCGGCGCGACGGGCTCGTCGAGCTCGTGGATGACCGGGGGCTGCAGCCTGCCGAGAACGTCACCCCCCTCATGCGCACCGAGGTGATCGCGAGGTGGGGCCCTGCCGTCGTCAAGCTGATCGATCGGGTGTCGAGCCGCCTCACCACCCGGTCGGTCAGCCAGCTCGACACTGCGGTCGCGGCAGGCGGTGACCAATCGTTGCATCGGGTCGCGGCAGCGTGGCTGAGGTCGGAGGGGCTGGCACCATGAGCATCCGGGCCGGCTCTGAACCGTCCGTGGATCCGGAGCTCGCCGGCCCGGTCACTCCCTCCCTGCCACCTGCCACACGGCGCATCAAGCGTCGGCGACGACCCTCGGGAGCACCCCCGCCCCTGCCTCGCAGCATCGGCTCGACGGGCAAGGGGTGGATCGTGGCCACCGCCGTGTTCGTCGTCGTGTGCCTCGTCGCCATCACATCGCCCGCTGTGCGGCGGGCCTGCGAGCACCTCGACTCCTGGATCCTGCGGGGCATCACGAGGACTCGCACCGATGGTCTCACCGACGTCCTGGGCGCGGTCAACCGCGCCGCGATGGGTTGGGCGATGTTCGTGGTGGCGATCGCGCTCGTCGTGTCCCTGGTGGTGTTCCGCAGGTGGCGCCAGCTGTTCACCTTCCTCGGTAGCGCGCTGGTGGTCGAGTTCGTGGGCATGAGCCTGATCACCGCACTCCACCGACCGCGGCCGTTCGGCGTCACGATCATCGGTCGGTGGCAGGGCTTCGCGATACCTTCTGCCACGGTCGGGATCCTGGCCTTCACCGTCGTGGGCGCGATCTACTCCGTGGTCGTGCCCGGCCGGCCCAGGAACATCGCCAAGTGGCTGGGCATCGGCGTGATCGCCGTCGTGTGCGTCGCCCGGATGTACCTCGCAGTCGACCGTCCCACCGATGTGCTCGTCGGCCTCGTCATCGGCGTGGTGGTCCCGCTCAACGCGTTCCGGTTCTTCACGCCGAACGAGGTGTTCCCCGTGTCGTACAGCGGAGGCAAGACGGCGCACCTCGACGTCGGCGGGCGCCGCGGGGTCGCCCTGCGCCGGGCGGTCGAGGAGCAGCTGGGCGTCACGCTCCTCGACGTGACGCCCATCGGCCTGGCCGGGTCCGGTGGATCGACGCCTCTGCGGATGTGCGCGGCAGGCGAGCCGCCCGCGTATCTGTTCGGAAAGCTCTACGCGATGAACCACGTCCGGGCCGACCGCTGGTACAAGCTCGGGCGATTGATCCTCTACGGGCGACTCGAGGACGAGGCACCGTTCCACTCTGTGCGGCGTCTGGTTCAATACGAGGACTACGCACTGCGGGTGATGCGCGATGCCGGGATACCGGTTGCCTCGCCCGTCGGCATCGTGGAGCTCACCCCCGAGCGTGAGTACCTGCTCGTCACGGAGTTCGTCGAGGGCTCCGAGGAGATCGGCGAAGCCGAGGTCGACGACCAGGTGATCGACGAGGGCCTGGCCATCGTCCGTCGACTCTGGGACGCCGGCCTGGCCCATCGCGACATCAAGCCGGCCAACCTGCTCGTCAAGGACGGGCACGTCTGGGTCATAGACGTGGCGTTCGCGCAGGTGCGGGCGTCGGCCTGGCGGGAGGCGATCGACCTGGCAAACATGATGCTGGTGCTCGCCGTCCGCACCGAGCCCGAGCGGGTGTACCAGCGGGCCCTGCTGTTGTTCACGCCCGACGAGATCGCAGAGGCCTTCGCGGCGACGCGTGGTGTCGCCAGCCCGTCGCAGCTGAGGACTGCGATGAAGCGCGACGGCCGTGATCTGGTGGCGCACTTCCGATCCCTCGCGCCCCCTCATCCGCCGATCTCGCTGCAGCGTTGGGGGATCCGACGTGTGGCGCTCGCTGCGGTGACCGTGCTGCTCACCCTGTTCGCCCTCTCCAACGTCTACTCGATGTTCACGCCCGTCGACATCAGGGTCGACAAGGCGCCCAGTTGCGGGACCGGAGACGTGATGATCCTCATGGCACAGTCCGTCCCGACCGCCGCACAGATCCCTTGCGTCTCGTCGCTGCCGGCCGGCTGGAGCATCGGCGGCGTGGACGTCCAACGGGGCCGCAGTCGCTTCTGGCTGAACTCCGATCGGGCGGGCGGCCGCGCCGTGAGGGTCACGATGCGACCAGCTGGGGAGTGTCCGACGGCGGGCGCCACCGAGATCGCGAGCGACGCGGTCGGAATGCGGCGCTACGAACGTCCGCAACAGCTGCCGCCAGGCCTGCGGAGCATGCGGACCTACGTCTCGCCGGAGAGCTGCGTGACGTACGAGTTCCAGTTCGACGGGGACGCCAATGCCTCGCTGATGGTGCTTCTCGACTCCGCCCTCGACTTCCAACCTCGTGCGGCGCTCGTCGAACAGGTTCAGCGCCGCTTCGGGCTGTCGCTGTGCGGGGTCGGTGCGGCACCGTGTCCGGGCGGAAGGAGGTGACCGGGTGAACGTCGTTGCGGCTCCGGGTGTCACCGACGGTCCACCGTTTCCGGTCGGCTTCGACGAGAGTCCACCGGGTGAGCGCTACTTCCGCCATCCGGGCGACGTCCTCGACGTCGTGCTGTCGGCCGCGGCGCTGCTCGTCCTGATCGCCTTCATCCACGTTTCGACCGGCACGAGCGCGGGGGTGCGGGCCGACCTGGCCCATGCCGCTACCTCGGTGCCGAGGGCCGCGCGCGAGCTTCTCCTGGCGGTCGTGCAGGTCGCCACGCTCCTCGTGCCCGTGGCTGTGGTCGCAGGCCTCGTGGTGAAGGGGCGTTGGCGCCGGCTGACCATCGTGGTGGGGGCTGCACTGACGGCCGCTGGCACCCTGGCGGCACTCGACGCCGCTCTCGACCTCTCGTCCTCGGTGCCCGGTTCGTTGGCTGCCCATGGGTGGGTGGTGTCGACCAGGTTCCCGTCACTCGTCTACATCGCAGCCCTCGTCGCTGCGGGCACGGCGGGCAAGCCCTGGCTCACGCCCCGTTGGCGCCGTGCCGTCGACCGGGGCCTGCTCGCGTTGGTCGTGGTCCTGGCGGTCGCCGGAACAGCCGGCATCCCGGAACTGCTCGTGAGCGTTGCGACCGGGGCCCTCATCGGCTCCCTCGTCCTCGTCGCCGTGGGCGCACCCAACCGGCGCGCGGCGCCGGCGACCGTGGCGGCCGCGCTGAGTCGGGCGGGCCTCGACGTGACCACGTTGAGCCTCGAGCGCGCTGAAGGGGGTAGATCGCAGCTCTACCGGGCCCGGACCGGCGACGGTGAGCGTCAGTTCGTCAAGGTCTACGGCCGCGACAGCCGGGACGCCGATCTGCTCTACCGCTGGTACCGCACGCTGCTGCTGCGGGACTCGGCCGACGACCACCCGTCGACGCTCGAGGACGAGGTCGAGCACGAGGCGCTCCTGCTCATGCTCGCCCATCGCAGCGGCGCGGCCTGCCCCGACCTCCGCGGCCTGACGAAGCTCGCCGACGGCTCGGTGGTGTTGGCGATGGACGATGTCGGCGGACGCCCGCTCGACCAGATCGATCCCGACTCGATCGACGATGGACTCCTCGACGCCGTCTGGCACGAGGTGGTCCTGCTCCACCGGTCGGGCCTCGCGCACCGCTCGCTCCGAGCTGCCAACGTGCTGGTCCCGTCGAGCGGGCCCGTCATCATCGATCTGGGGTTCGGTCAGACCTCGTCCACCCCACGGCTGCTCTCGATCGACCACGCCGAGCTCCTGGCTTCGCTCACCGCGCTCGTCGGCGTGGAACGTGCTGTGGCCTCGGCGGATCGGGCGCTCGAGTCGTCGCAGCTTGCTGCAGCGATGCCCTATCTGCAGCCGCTCGCACTGTCCGCGGCGACCCGCAGGCAGGTCTCGAAGGCCGTGCTCGGCTCGGTCCGCGCGGCCGTCGCAGAGGCCACCGGTGAGGAGCCACGTCCGCTCGAGCGCCTCGTCCGCGTCCGCGCGAAGACACTCGTCACGATCGCGCTCCTCACGGGTGCCTTCTACGTCCTGTTGCCACAGCTCGCCCACGTCAACGACAGCTTCCGGGCCCTGGGCTCTGCCAACTGGGCGTGGCTCGTGGCCGTCGTGGCGATGTCCGCGTTCTCCTATGTCTTCTCGGCGATCGGCCTCTCCGGTGGTGTCCGCGAGCGGCTGCCCATGGGCCCGACGGTGCAGGCCGGACTGGCATCGTCGTTCGTCAACCGCGTCACTCCGGCGAACGTCGGCGGCTTGGCGCTGAATGTCCGATACATGCAGACGGCCGGGGTGGGCCCGGCCGAGGCCGTGACCGGCATGGGGCTCAACGTGCTGGCCGGCGGGGTCGTGCACGCGGTGCTGCTCGTGGTCTTCTTCGCGTGGGCGAAACAGAGCGGGGCGAGTGCGTTCCAGGTCCCGAGCAGCAGCAAGCTGCTGGTTGCCCTCGTGGTGGTCCTGGCAGTTGTCGGAGTCGCGCTCGCGACACGCCGGGGCCGGAGGCTCATCCGCACCCGCGTGGTCCACGTCGTGAAGACGTCGCTCGGCAGCATCGTCGAGCTCGGCCGGTCGCCGGGACGGCTCCTCGCTCTCGTCGGTGGGTCGCTGGGCGTCACGTTGGCGTACACCGCCGCCTTGTCGTGCTCCGTTGCGGCAGTCGGCGGCGGCGCAAGCTTCGCCCAGGTCGGTGCGGTGTACCTCGGGTCATCGGTCCTCGCCGCGGCAGCTCCGACACCGGGCGGCCTGGGCGCCATGGAGGCGGCACTCGTCGCCGGGTTCACGGGCATCGGCATGGATCCCGGCGTCGCCGTCGCCGCCGTGTTGAGCTATCGGCTGGCGACCTACTGGCTACCCGTCCTGCCCGGCTGGCTGGCCTTCCGCCGGCTCGACAGGAGGGGCTACATCTGACCGACTCGGGCGCTCGGTGGGAGGCCCTCACCCCCCAGCCCGAACGACCACCGGGCCACGGTGCCGCAGAGCAGGCCGAAGCCGGCGCCTCCGACGACGTCGAGCGGCAGGTGCACTCCCGCGTAGACCCGGGCGAACGCGACGGTAGCTGCGAGCGCGAACGGTGCCGGACGCCAACGGCGCGGCAACGAGGGAGCGAGCGCGGCAGCGAGCGCGAAGGCCACGGTGGCGTGGCCGGAGATGAACCCCAGGCCACCAGCGTGTTCGCGCAGGTGGACGTCGGTGAGCAACGCCTTCGGCCGGCCGCGTGACACGGTCGCCTTCACCTCCTTGGCCATCCAGAACGCCACCTGGGAGCCGACCAGGGTGGCGAGGGTCAGCCGGATGTTGCGGGTGACCAGCCCGGTTGCGCCCACCACGACGAGTGAGCCGACCATGCTGCCGAACTGCATCGGTCCCCACAACACGGGCCAGAGCGGGTCGGGAAGCCCATTGATGGCGTCGAACGTGCGGGCTTCCCAGTGGGGCACCGTCGAGTTGGCGGCAACGAGCACCCAGCTGCCAGCGAGCAGGGCTCCGCCGCCGAGCACCGCGGCGACCTCGCCAGCGCGGACGCGTCGGCGCTCGATCACCATCTCCTCACGCTACCGGTGGCCATGCTCGCCGTCGCTCCGGCCCGATCTCGCAACGACGCCCTGCCGTGCCGGATCCGGCTCACCCGGGTGAGAGGCCGGCGACCCGCCGCAGGAGGTCGCGGTGGTCCTCCAGCGCGCCCGGCTCGGCGCCGAGGTCCTTGCCGGCGTCGTCCCAGGTCCTCAGCCGCAGCGCGGCGGCAGCGGCCGGCTGTCGGGCGAAGCGCGCGGCCTCGTCGGCAGAGAGGGGGCCGCCCTGGCGCACGAGGCTGGCCCGCGACCCCGCGGACAGCCGGTCGACCTCGGTGGGGTCGACCGTGCAGCGATAGCGCTTGGCGAGCACGTGCAGGGCGATCGGCGCGGTCACCGCCGCCGGGAACAGGCCGGCCAGGTAGCGCGCCCCGCTGCCCTCGTGGCCGGTGTCGACCTCGGGATCGACGTCCCCGCTCCCGGTGGCGTCCATCACCAGGAGGTGGCCGACGTCGTGGAGCAGGGCTGCGGCGACCAGCTCGTCGGCGGCCCCCTCGGCCCGGGCGC
>JANWJC010000083.1 GCA_025449595.1 Acidobacteriota bacterium
CGACGACGCTGACGCCCATCGAGCGCGCGGTGCCCTCGATGATCTTCATGGCGTTGTCCACGTCGTTGGCGTTGAGGTCGGCCGACTTGGTCTCGGCGATCTCGCGCACCTGAGCCTTGGTGATCTGCGCGACCTTGGTGGCGAGCGGGTTCGCCGCACCCTTGTCGACGCCGGCGGCCTTGAGGATCAGCCGCGCCGCGGGAGGTGTCTTGAGGACGAACGTGAACGAGCGGTCCTCGTACACCGTGATCTCGACGGGGATGACCGATCCGCGCTGGGTCTCGGTCGCGGCATTATAGGCCTTGCAGAACTCCATGATGTTGACGCCGTGCTGACCCAGCGCCGGACCGACGGGCGGTGCGGGGTTGGCGGCTCCGGCCTGGATCTGGAGCTTGATGAGGCCGGTGACCTTCTTCTTGGGAGGCATTCGTTCGCAATCCTTGCTCGGGCGGGCGTGCCGACCGCGCGGGTGCGCGGGCGGAAGGTCGGCCGGTTGGGTCGAGCGACCCGGCCGGGCCTCGCGGTCAGTTCTTCACGATCTGGGTGAACCCCAGCTCCACCGGGGTCTCCCGGCCGAAGATCTCGACCAGGCCGGTGATGCGCTGGCTGTCCACGTTGATCTCGGAGATCGTGGCGTGCAGGGTGGCGAACGGGCCGTCGATGACGGTGACCGAGTCGCCTACGGCGAAGTCGATGACCTGGACCTCGCCGGCGGCCGGTGCCGCTCCCGGCACGACCTCGGGCTCGGGCGCCAGGATCTTGACGGCCTCGTCCAGCGACAGCGGCGCGGGCGTGTGACCGTGACCGACGAACCCGGTGACACCGGGCGTGTGACGCACCGTGCCCCAGGAGGCGTCTGACAGGTCCATGCGGACCAGGACGTAGCCAGGGAACTTGTTACGTCGAACGGTCTTGCGTACCCCGTTCTTGATCTCCTGGACCTCCTCCTGCGGGACCTCGATCTCGAAGATGAAGTCCTCCATGTTCAGCGAACCGATCCGGCTCTCGAGGTTTGTCTTCACCTTGTTCTCATAGCCGGCGTAGGAGTGGATGACGTACCAGTCGCCGGGCAGGGAGCGCATCCGCTCCCGGAACGCCTCCAGCGGGTCCTCCCCCGGCGGGTCTTCGGCGGGATCTGACCTGAGGTCGACATCGTCGACCTGCTCCCCCGCGGTCGGCTCGCCCTGGGGGTTCTCCCGCGGCGCGCCCTCGGCCTCGGCGTCGTGCGAGGCCACCGCTTCGATGGCGTCGACGTCGACGAGCCCGGTTACGTCGTCGATCGGCGCGTCGATCGAGACGCTGCCTTCGGCGGAGGTGTCGGACACGGTGCTCCCTTGGTGACGGTGCGGACGGCAACGAGCTGCCGCGGGTGTGGTGCGGTCAGCTTCCGAAGACCTTCAGGACGCCCTTGGTGAAGACCAGGTCGTAGACGGCGACGATGGCGGCGACACCGACGATGAAGAAGATGCAGACCCAGGTGTAGGTGATGAGCTCCTTGCGCGTGGGCCAGATGACCTTGCGCAGCTCGGCCACGACCTGCCGGTAGAACAGGGCGATCCGCGCCGGCAGAGCAGGCCGGCTCCCGGGGGACGAGGGATCGTGTCGCTCAGGGACCGCGGCCTCGCCCAGCGTGTCGCTCACGCATCCTCCAGGTGTGTCGTACGCCCGAGTGCCCCGGGACGGGGTGGACCTGGACGCGGCCGGGTGACCGAGTCCGTGCAGGGCCGGAGGGACTTGAACCCGCAACCGCCGGTTTTGGAGACCGGTGCTCTACCAGTTGAGCTACGACCCTGGGCGGGCGAGCACCCCCGGGGCGACCTGCCCTCGGGCATGCTCGCGCAGGGTGGACATCCACCAGGACCGCCCACTCTACGGGAGGCGGGCGGGAGCACCCAAATCTCTGTGTTTGTTCGGGCGCAAGGTCGAGCCACTGCCACCGGCTCGGGCGGGGCTACGCCCCGCCGTCGCCGGCGGCAACGTCGCTTCGCTCCGTACGGCTCGACCGCGCCCGGTCCGCGCTGGCCCTCCGAGACCTGCCCCCGACTCGGACGGGGCTTCGCCCTGCCCTCGCCGGCGGCAGCTCGCTTCGCTTCGCTCGCTCGGCTCCGCCACCAGCTCGTGAACCCACTTGGGCTCCGACTCTGGGGTGCGCGAGGATGGCTCCATGACGACTTCGCTCGGGATGCACGCCAGGATCAGTGCCCGCATCGGATCTATCACCGAGTCCGCGACACTTGCGGTCGATGCCAAGGCCAAGGCGCTGCAGGCGGCTGGGCGCCCGGTGATCGGGTTCGGTGCCGGGGAGCCGGACTTCCCGACGCCGGACTACATCGTCGAGGCAGCTGCTGCCGCGTGCCGGGACCCGCGCTGGCACCGCTACACCCCGGCCGGCGGCCTGCCCGAGCTCAAGGCGGCGATCGTCGCCAAGACCGCTCGGGACTCCGGCTACCAGGTCAGCGCCGCCCAGGTGCTCGTGACCAACGGCGGCAAGCAGGCGCTCTACAACACCTTCGCCACCTTGCTGGACCCCGGTGACGAGGCCCTGCTGCCGGCGCCGTACTGGACGACCTACCCCGAGTCCATCCGGCTGGCGGGCGGGACGCCGGTCGTGATCGAGACCGACGAGACCTCTGGCTACCGGGTCACCCTCGAGCAGCTCGAGGCGGCCCTCACCGCGCGGACCAAGCTGCTGGTGTTCGTCTCACCGTCCAACCCGACCGGCTCGGTGTACGCACCCGAGGAGGTCGCGGCGATCGGACGCTGGGCCGAGCAGCGCGGCCTGTGGGTCGTGACCGACGAGATCTACGAGCACCTCGTGTACGGCGACGCCCGGTTCGCCTCGATGCCCGAACTGGTGCCCGAGCTGGCGCAGCGCTGCGTCGTGGTCAACGGCGTCGCGAAGACGTATGCGATGACCGGCTGGCGGGTCGGCTGGATGCTGGGGCCCCCGGACGTCGTGAAGGCCGCCACGAACCTGCAGTCGCACGCGACGTCCAACGTCGCGAACGTGTCCCAGATCGCCGCCCTCACCGCGCTCACCGGAGACCTGTCCGCGGTCGCCATGATGCGGGAGGCCTTCGACCGGAGGCGGCAGACGATCACCAAGATCCTCGACAGCATCGACGGGGTCACGTGCCCGCTGCCCGAGGGCGCGTTCTACGTCTTCCCCTCCGTGAAGGGGGTGCTGGGTCGCACGATCGCCGGCCGGACGCCCACCAGCTCCGCCGAGCTGGCCGACCTGATCCTGGAAGAGTCCGAGGTAGCCGTCGTACCCGGCGAGGCGTTCGGTGCGCCCGGCTATCTGCGGCTGTCGTACGCCCTGGGCGACGAGGCGCTGCAGGAGGGCGCCGAGCGGATCGCGTCCCTGCTCAGCTAGGCGGTTCCCTGGCCACTGCCCACATTTCATCTGATCAAGAGGGTTCCAGGCGGTCTGACGCAGTGGTTAGATCGCGGAGATCGAGCCCACCTGCCAATGCACCGAGGAGAAACATGTCCGAGCTCATCGTTATCGGCTATGACGACCACGACAAGGCCACCGCCGCATACAACCAGGTGATGGTGCTGCAGAAGGACTTCGTGGTCAGCCTGCAGGGGCTGGCGATCGTGACCGTCGACGCCGAGGGCAAGAGCCACGTCGAGACGCCACAGAAGATCGTCGGCGTCTCCGCCGCGTCCGGCGCGCTGTGGGGGATGCTCCTCGGCCTGCTGTTCTTCGTCCCGTTCGTCGGCCTGGCCATCGGCGGTGCGCTCGGTGCCCTGTTCGGCAAGATGGGCAAGTCCGGCGTGGACGACCAGTTCCGCTCCCAGGTCCAGGCGATGCTCAAGCCTGGGCACGCGGCCGTCGTGATCATGGCGTCCAAGATCACCGAGGACAAGTTCGCCGACGCGATGAAGTCCTTCGGTGGAGAGCTGCTCAAGACCTCCCTGTCCGAGGAGGACGAGAAGGAGCTCGCCGAAGAGCTCACGGGCAACAGCTGACCCAGCAGCTCGCGAAGGCGTGCGGCCACCCCGAGGACGCGGCCGCACGCCGTCGCGCCGCGCCTCGAGGCGAACCCGAGCACGAGAGGTCCAGAACCATGCCGATGAAGCATCCGACGAAGCCGGCGAGGACAGACCAGGACGTCTCGATCGACCCGCTGTTCACGCGGGAGGGCGGGGTGCCACGCCATCACCTGCCGGCCCAGGAGATGGCGCCGGACCTCGCCTACCAGACGATCCACGACGAGCTCATGCTCGACGGGAACGCCCGGATGAACCTCGCCACGTTCGTCAGCACGTGGATGGAGCCGCAGGCCCAGCAGCTCATGAGCGAGTGCTACGACAAGAACATGATCGACAAGGACGAGTACCCGCAGACCGCGGACCTCGAGGTCCGCTGCGTGGAGATCCTCTCCCGGCTCTGGAACGCGCCCGACGCGAGCCAGGCCACGGGCTGCTCGACGACCGGGTCCAGCGAGGCCGCGATGCTCGGCGGCCTGGCGCTGAAGCGCCGCTGGCAGCAGGCTCGCACCGCCGCGGGTCTGCCCACCGACAGACCCAACATCGTGATGGGCATCAACGTCCAGGTGTGCTGGGAGAAGTTCGCCAACTACTGGGACGTCGAGATGCGCCTCGTCCCGATGTCCGGCAGCCGCTATCACATGTCTGCGGACGAGGCCGTGAAGCTGTGCGACGAGAACACCATCGGTGTGGTCGGGGTCCTCGGCTCGACCTATGACGGCTCGTACGAGCCAATCAAGGAGATCTGCGACGCACTCGACGCGCTCCGGGACCGGACCGGGTTGGACATCCCCGTCCACGTCGACGGCGCCTCCGGCGCATTCATCGCCCCCTTCCTGGACCCCGACCTGCCGTGGGATTTCCGGCTGCCGCGCGTTGCCTCGATCAACACGTCGGGGCACAAGTACGGGCTGGTGTACCCCGGCGTCGGATGGGTGATCTGGCGCGACGCGGCGGCGCTGCCGGCCGACCTGATCTTCTGGGTCAACTACCTGGGCGACAACATGCCCACGTTCGCCCTGAACTTCTCCCGCCCGGGCGCGCAGATCGTGGCGCAGTACTACAACTTCCTGCGCCTCGGCTTCGACGGGTACAAGAAGGTGCAGGGCTACGCACGCGAGGTGGCGACCCGACTGTCCGCCCTGATCGCCGAGCTGGGTCCCTTCGAGCTCATCACCCGGGGTGACGAGCTGCCGGTGTTCGCGTTCAAGCTCAAGGACGGGGTCGACAACTTCACGGTCTTCGACGTCTCGAACGCGGTTCGAGAGCGCGGATGGCTGTTGCCCGCGTACACGGTCCCCGCTGACTGTACGGACCTGGCCGCGCTCCGCGTCGTCGTCAAGCGCGGGTTCGGTCACGACATGGCCGACCTGCTGCTCGCCGACCTCAAGCGCCAGCTCCCGCGCCTGCAGACACAGCCCGCGCCAGTGCACGACGGCACCGCCCCCGCATTCAGCCACTGACCCCGCTGGAGCGGTAGGGCGATGTTTGGGGGAGAGCTCAAGTGCAGCGTGTCAGGCGGTGACCGCTACCGGCGACGGTTCTGGGTGTTGGCCGAACAGCCGTACGGACGGCTCCGGCAGCCACGCCGTGGCGACGTGCGCGACCACCACCGCGACGATGACCAGCGGCATGACGGCATATCCGTCACTGCTGAGAAGAACCGTGGCGAGAAGGACAGAGGTGAAGGGCAGCTTGAGCATCGACACGCACATCGCCCCGATGCCGATCCCGACACCGGCGACGACCGCCATCCCGGGCAGGTGCGAGCCGACCAGTCCGACTGCGGCACCGATGAACATGCTCGGAAAGACCGGGCCGCCGCGGAACGCGCTCAGTGACAGGCCGTACGCCAGCGACTTCCCCACGATCAGCAGCAGCAGGGCGCCGACCGACCATGTCCCGGCCTGGGTGACGAGCCCCGGCAGGGCGCTCTGCCCGGAGAAGAGGAGCTCGGAGACGTCCTTGCCGGTGATCTGGGAGAAGGCGATGGCGACCGCGGCGACGAGCAGCCCCAGGGCGGGGGTGACCAGCATCCGATGGGCGTGGACGAACGGACGCAGGGACCGGGCGACCGAGTAGATGCTCCACGCGATCGCCGGGCACAGCAGCCCGAGCACCAACGCCCAGAAGAACATCCCGACCGTGGGCGTGGTGAACGTGGGCAGGTCCGGGATCGCCAGGGAGAACGTACCGAGGCCGGTGAGGGAGTCCAGGCCGACGAAGACCAGCGACCCGATCCCGGCCGCGAGCAGGCCCGGCAGCAGCGCCACGCCCAGCATCGCGCCGCCGAGGCCGGCCGCCTCCATCAACAGGAACGCCCCGAGCAGCGGCGAACCGAGCAGAGTGCTGATCGCCGCGAAGCTTCCCGCGGTGGCGATCAGTGCCGCGGCCGTGGGCGGCGTGTCCTTCTTGACCAGCCGCACCGCGAGCGCACCCAGCCCGCCGCCGATGGCGATGAGCGGTGCCTCCGGCCCGAGCACGGCACCGAGGGCGAGCGTTGCTAGTGCGGCCAGTGCGATTCCGGGCAGGTCCACCGGCGGCGTGGGCGAGCCGGTCTTGAACCCCTCGGACGGGGAGTGCCCGCCACCACCCGGCAGGTGTCGGATGCACAAGGCCACCAGGATGCCCGAGAGCGCCAGCAGCGGCAGCGGCCACCACACCGGCGCCTTGCTGAAGCCCAGGTCCGAGGGCAGCTCGGTGAACAGGAACTTCTGCGACCAGGAGACGAGGGCCAAGAACCCGTACGCCAGCGCGGAGACCGGGACGCCGATAGCACCGGCAAGCACCAGACCGAGGACATAGCTGCGGGAGCGCAGGATCGCCATTGGGTCGGCCGGTGATGGGGCGGCTGGCCCGGACCCGTCTGCCGGCGGACCGGGCGCTGTCGCCATAGGGCGTCTCCTGATGCTGCGGTAGGGGTTCGCACGTGGCCCAATGTCGAGCTGCCCGGCTCTGTACGGCCTCGGACCCGGGCTGCTCGCCAGAGCAGACTATGACGCCCGCGCGGGCCGGGGTCGGACAAACGCCGAAGGCGCCGGGGCGAGGGTCGGCGGAGCATTCACCCCTGTTCGGGGGTTCCGCCACGGCGCTCGTCGTGGTGCGATGTGATTGCGCGTGGACGGTCGAGGCCGGCCGTCTGGACGGTGCTGACCGTAAGAGCCTGCGAGGGGACTGCAATGACGACCGGCAAGAGCGTGACCGCCCGTGCAGCACGAGGGGCGACGACGGCCACCGGGGGCGGTACGAGAGCCCGCACCAGGGCGCAGGAGGACGGCATGACAACCACGATGGAGAGCAGCCTTGACGGCGCACCGGTGCCGCCGGTCCCGCACCCGACGCGAGCCGAGCGCAGGGCGGCGGGCAAAGCAGCCCGAGCCAGCACTCCCTTCGCTGCTCTCGACGAGGTGAGCACGGGAGTTCGCCAGGACCCGGTGGCCCTTCTCGAGCAGCAGGCGGCGAGCCGGGTGCCCGAGCTCGTGCCGATCCGCTATGGCCGGATGCTGGTGTCCCCCTTCACGTTCTACCGCGGCGCGGCCCTGATCATGGCGGCCGACCTGGCCAGCACCCCGAACAGCGGGCTTTACACCCAGCTGTGCGGTGACGCCCACATGAGCAACTTCGGTGTCTACTCCTCGCCCGAACGCACTCTCGTCTTCGACGTCAACGACTTCGACGAGACCCACCCCGGACCGTTCGAGTGGGACGTCAAGCGGCTCGCTGCCAGCGTTGCCGTCGCTGCCGCCGAGAACGGGTTCTCCGCGAAAAAGGTTCGCGCGGCGGTACTGGCAACAGTGGCCGGCTATCGCGAGCAGATGCGCTCGCTCGCGGCCGTGGGCAACCTCGCGGCCTGGTACTCGCACGAGAACGCGGACGACCTGACCGCCGGTATCGGATCGATGCTCGACTCGGCCCGCAAGACCCGCTGGGTGGCGGCGCTGGAGAAGGCACGCACCCGCGACAGCGTGCAAGCGCTGGCAAAGCTGACCACCCGGACGAACGGAGTGACAGCCATCCGCAGTGATCCTCCCCTCGTCGTTCCGATCGAGGAGCTGCTGACCCCGGAGCAAGTTCCGGCGGCGTACGAGATGTTCGCGCAGCTGATCCGGCCTTACCGCCGCACCCTGCAGTCCGATCGACGCGTCCTGATGGAGCAGTTCCACCTCGCCCACGCCGCCCGCAAGGTCGTCGGGGTCGGTAGCGTGGGGACCCGAGCCTGGATCTTCCTCTTTCAGGGCTCCGATGACGCGGACCCGCTGTTCCTGCAGGCCAAGGAGGCCCAGACCTCAGTTCTGGCCGGTCGCGCGAAGGGCCCTCGGTGGCGCAACCAGGGCCAGCGGGTCGTGCAGGGGCAGCACCTGCTGCAGGCCTCCAGCGACATCTTCCTGGGGTGGCAGCACGCGATCGGGATCGACGGTCAGCCGCGCGATTTCTACCTGCGCCAGCTGCGTGACGGCAAGGGCTCGGTCGTTGTGGAGACCTTGGTGCCGGACGCCATGACCGTGTACGGCCGGGTCTGCGGACAGGCCCTCGCGCGCGGCCATGCCCGGGGCGGGGACCGGGTGGCCATCGCGGCCTACCTCGGCAGCAGCGACCGCTTCGACAATGTGATCGCCGACTACGCCGCGTCGTACGCCGATCAGACGGTGCTGGACCATGCAAAGCTCCAGGTCGCCGTCAACACTGGTCAGCTCACCGCGGTCACCGGGATCTGAGGCCGGTCACGACTGGCCGGGTCCTCCCTTGATCCGGTCCTGGCCGCGCTTGACGGCGGCCACGACCAGCCGCAGTCCGAACGCGATCAACAGCAGGTCCCCGAGGATCTGGAACGTAACGACGGCTCGAGCCGCGTCGGTGTGCGGGGTGATGTCGCCGAACCCGACGGTGGAGAACACCACGACCGTGAAGTAGATGGCGCTCATGTGAGACAGGGGCTGGGTGAAGTCCGCTGCGTTGCCGGCGGACATGACGACGTACGTCGCTGCGAACGACAGCAGGAACAGCGGAAGCACGACCGCCAACGCCTCCACCGCCTGAAGCATCGGGAACTGCGCGTGCAGGATCTCTCGAATCTGCCACGCGAGCACGATGACGATCACTGCCACCCCGAAGGCCAGCCCGACCCAGGGCGCGTCGTGGTCTAGATGGTCCAACGGCATCAGGAAGTACGTGACGACCAGCAGCACCGTGGTCAGGAGCGGCCGCAGCAGGGCCCAGATGTAAAGCCGGCGGCGCTGCTTCCTCGACAGCGCATCCAGCCCGGGACGCCCGATGGGCGCGGAGACATCGGGTGTCACAACCGGATCGGGCTCATTGTTCGCTGTCATTGGCCACCTGTCGACCGTCAGCCGTCGACCGTCAACCCGCGAGGATCTTGGCCTTCTCGGCAGCGAACTCGTCCGGGGTCAGGATGCCCTGCGTCTGGAGCGCGGCAAGGCGCTCGAGCTGGCCGACGACGTCGGTGGCGGCAGGCGCGGCGGGGGCGACTGGGCTTACGGCTGCGGCTTGCGCCTGTTGAGCGGCCAGCGCCTTCGCTACGGCGGCGTCCACTTCCTGCTGCTGGGCGGTGGCGGCTTCCTGCTGCTGGTAGGCCTCAGCCTGCGCCTGCGTGTCGGCCTTCTC
>JANWJC010000084.1 GCA_025449595.1 Acidobacteriota bacterium
ACAGGTCCAGAGTGTCGGGATAGTGCCGTTGACCTGCGATAACACAAAGTGCCCCCGGCAGGAATCGAACCTGCGGCCTGTGGTTTAGGAAACCATCGCTCTATCCCCTGAGCTACGGGGGCGGGACGCGCGGGACCGTTGCAAGGACCGTGCGTACCGCTTCGACCCTTGCGGGTCTGGGCTGCGGGAAGTCTACGCACCTTGCAGCCCCCCTCGGCCCAGCGGTTCCGGGGGCGTAGCGGGGCGCGAGGGTACGCGACGGGTACATTCGCCCCGGGTCCGGCAGGCGACGAGGTGAGCGAGGCACGTCATGGCTGAGCAGCCGCTCGTCGAGGCCTGGGAGACTGCCCGAGACAAGCGGATGCGTCCGCTTCAGGTCCCGGGACACAAGTACCGCTACTCCCGGCCCGACCCCGCGTTGGACTCGCCCGAGCTGGCGGCGCTGGTGCGTGACGACATCTCCCTGCAGGGTGGCGCGGACGACAACTACCTGCGCAGCAAGGTCCTGGAACGTGCCGAGGCGCTGTGGTCCGCGAGCGTCGGCGCGGACCACTCGCGGTTCCTGGTCGGTGGGTCGTCGCAGGGCAACATCGCCTCGTTCACGGCGATCGGCGGACCCGATGTCCAGGTCGCGGTGGACCGGACCTCCCACCGCAGCGCCCTCGCCGGGCTCGTGGTCAGCGGCGCGATGCCGGTATGGGTCTACCCGAGGATCCACCCCGACCTCGGCCTGCCGCTCGGGCTCGGGCCGGGCTCGCTGGACGGTCTCTCGCCGGCCGTCACGGCGGTCTTCGCGACGACCCCATCGTACGTCGGGACCATCGCCGACGTCGCCGCTCTCTCGGGCAGCGCGCACGCCGAGGGTCGGGTCCTCATTGTCGACCAGGCCTGGGGCGCACACCTGGGTTTCATGCCGGGCCGGGGCGCCGTCGAGCTGGGAGCCGACATCGTCACGACGAGCGTTCACAAGGCGCTGATGGGCTACTCCCAGACGGCAGTGACCTCGGTACGCGGTCCGCGGGTCAACGCGGAGCGGTTGGACCGCGCTGTCGACCTGACCGCGACGACGTCGCCTTCCGCTACGTTGCTGGCATCGATCGACGCGACCCGCGCCGTGATGGAGACCCACGGGCCGGTTGCGCTGGAACGCGCCATCGCGAGCGTCGCGCAGATGCGAGTGCGGCTGCGAAAGGTCCCCGGGCTGGTCGTCGTCGACGAGCTCGAGCTGGATCAGCCCTGCGACCCGCTGAAGCTGACGCTGTGGCTGCCGCGCACCGGCGTCAACGGCTCTGTGCTAGCAGAAGCGTTGTGGCAGCGGGGGAACGGCGTCGAAACTGCCGACACGGACAGCATCGTGGTGACGATGTCGATGCTCGACGAACCGGACTTCTGCCGTGAGGTCGCCGACATGCTCGCGGCTGTCATCGAGGCGCAGCGGGGTCCGGCGCGGGTGCCCGCCCCCGCGGCACTGTGGCACGTCGTCCCCGATGTCGTCGTGAGCCCGCGGGAGGCGTACTTCGCCGAGCGTCGCCGCGTACCTCTCGCGTCGGCGATCGGAGAAGTGAGTGCGGAGCAGTTCTGCCCCTACCCGCCCGGAGTCCCCCTGCTCGGTCCTGGAGAACGCGTTACGGCGCAGATCGTCGAGGACATCACGCAGGCTGGGCGCATCGGACGCGTTGCGTACTGCGGCGATCCGTCGTTGCAGACCATAGAGATTCTCGCCTGAGCCGCTCGGGTCGGTCAGGACGTCGGCAGGGCGGTCGCCAGCAGCACGATCACGAGCGACCCGATCAGCGAGCCGATGGCCAAGGCCCGAGCCAGCAGCGCCCGCTTCGTTCCCATGGCCCAGCTGTGGGCTCCGGCGGCGATCATGACGAGGACGAACGCGACGAGCTTCGCGGCCAGCGTACGGCCGTACCCGGGCTCGCCCAGCGAGGGAATCGTGACGCCCTTGTTCCACGCGAGCAGCGAGCCGGTCACGATCTGCAGGGGCAGGAACGCGAGAATGGTGAACATCCCGAACCGCTTTCCCACTGCGGTGAGGATCGCGGTACGGTCAGCTGCCTCGAGGTTGCGCCGTACGACCGGGAGTAGCATGGCGGTGATCGTCAGCTGCCCACCGACCCACACCATCGCGCCCATGACGTGCAGGAACCTGATGAGCGACCAGATCCCGATCATCAGGGGCTGACCACGATGACACCGGTCGCGCCGTTCTCGCCGCGCCGCATGTCGTGGTCGATCATCTTGTAGCGCCCGGCGGCGGGGAACACGGCTTCGACGAATCCGCCCTCGGCGGGGTCGAGGTCGAGCACCTGTGCCGCGCCGTGCTCGGCGTTGCCAGGGCGCAACAGGTCGGCGCCCTCCTTGAAGACGGTGTCGAACTGTGTGCCGACAACGTGGAAGTCGGTGCCCTCCGTCGGCCCGGCGGCCACGACCCAGAAGCGCACCCGCTCTCCGGCTTTCGCCGTCAGTGGCGCGTGCACGTACTGGTCCGGATAGCCGTTGAACATCGCCGCGTCCCACGCGTCGTCGCGCAGCTTGATCGGGTCGGCGGTGCCGCCCTGCGGGCCCAGGAACAGCTCGGAGGTGACGATGACGAACTCCTTCGAGACCGGAGCCAGGTTCGGTGGGTCGATGATGACGGCGCCGTACATCCCGTTCGCGATGTGCTCGAGCATCGGCATGGTGCTGCAGTGGTACAGCCAGGCCCCGGAGTACTGCGCCCGGAACTGGTACACCAGCGACTGTCCCGGCATCAGCGTCCTCATGGGGACGTCCGGGGACACCGAGCCGGCATGGAAGTCGATCCCATGGCCCATCGTCGTGTCGTTGATCAGCGTGATGACGAACAGGTCGCCGACCTTCCCCCGCAGCGTCGGTCCGGGAGCGGTTCCGTTGTACGTCCACTGCTCCTGCCGCACACCCGGTGCGACCTCGACCTCCCGCGCCTCGGCGCGCAGCGTGATCCGGTGCACTGTGGCCGCGGACGCCGGCGGGAGCGTCGCGTCGTACGGCGTCCAACCAGGGCCAGGGGTCCCGTGCAGGTCGAAGCTCGTGACCGGGGCTGCGGCCCCCGTGGTCGGTGTCTGCTGCATGCCCGACATGCCGGGCATGCCGGGCATGTCGGTTCCAGTGTCGGCCACCCGTACGTCGAGGGTCATCCCGGCCGCCTTGTGCCCGGGTACGGTGCACCAGCCCGACAGGTTCGCGGTGACGGTGCCGAGGTCGAGGGTCTGTGATTGGCCGGGAGCCAGCATCCGGGTGCCGGGGCCGTCGGGGAAGAACACCAGGTCGTGCTGCATCGCGTCCTTGTTCGTCACGACCAGGTGCAGCTTCGTACCGCTGGGGACCGTGATGACACCGGGCCGGATGTCCATGTCCACCAACGAGACTTCGACGACCTGCACCGCGCCGGTCCCACCGGACAGGGTGACGGAGTTCGCCCCCACGCCGGCCGCGTTGCCGGACACCGCGATGCCCACCGGGATGAGCGTCATGACGACGCCGAGTGCAACGCCGGCCATCGGTGCGTGCGCCGGTGCCGGGACGACGATGCTGACGACGAGGAACAAGAACACGGCGGTGGCCGCTAGCACGAGGACCCAGCCCAGTGTCTGAGCCCAGTCCGGGGCCGGCAGGACCACCAGCGGGACGCCGACGTTGAGCAAGGCGAGCCGCACCGGCCATCCATACGACATCCGCCCCATGCTGACCCGCAGCGTGGCGGGGCCGCCACCCACCATGACCGGCAGCAGGTAGCTCAGGGCGCCGATGAGCATCTGGCCCACGAAGCCGATGAGAAGCAACGGCACCAACGCATCCAGGTGTGTCAGATAGGCGTCGATGCCCTCGCTGCCGACCAGGAGCACGACGTCGGCCACGACCCCGACCAGCAGCCAGGTCGTGGCTGCGGCCATGGACCAGGACGCCGCGTCGTGCGGCGACTTGCGCCGCCACGTCGAAAGGAACGGCTTCAGTGCAAAGCCGAGGCCGACCGCGTACACGGTCATGCCGACCGCGGCGACGGCCGGGGCCGAAAGGATCAATGCCGTGACCGTGATCGTGAGCCCGGCGACGGTGAGGACCAGGCACCAGTGGGCCGCGCGCATGACGCCGTCGACCATGCGGGTGCGCAGGACCGTCGGCCAGAGCGTGAACAACGTCCCCAGGACCGTCAGCCCGATCCACCCGAAGACGTTGGCGTGGACGTGTGCGGCATGCATCGGGTCGTGATGGGCCATGCCCCCCACGCCGAGCGCGAGCAACGTCCCGAGCACGACGCCGACGATCAGTGCCACGCCGCCGGCGAGGTAGAAGCGCACGGTGCCGGCGAAGCGGCCCTGCAACGCGCCGCGCGCGATCAGGACAAGGGACGTGAGATGGGCGCCGACCACGACGACGAGCACGGTGGCGGCCGCGATCGTGAGGATGCTGAGGTCGTACGACACCCCGACGAGCACCCCGACGATGGCGACGTTCAGGCCCGCGAGCCGCACGGCCGAGCGTCGCTGCGACGGGTTCGCGGAACGCAGCAGTGCGACCGCGAAGTGCTCGCTCCAGGTCACGATCGCATTGGTCACCGCACCGAGCAGCAGCAGGTGGATCGCGAGCCACCTCGGGACCGGCAACCCGTCGCGCAGCGGGATCACGAGGACGGCGAGCGCGAGGTACGCGATGACGACGGCGTTGGCACGCAGGTGCCACGTCCGGCGCCGAGTGCCCGGCCGGGGTGGCTGCTCGGGCGGTTTCGTCGACAGGGTCACGGACGTATTCACGACGAGGCCCCTTGGTACGTCCGGGCCCGGCCGGCGCCGACAGCGGAACTGGCTGCGTTGACGACGAACGCGAGCAGGGCGAGGACCCCCAGCACACCCCCGGCTATGAGAAGTGCGTTGTTGTCGAACAGGTCTCCGCCGACGAGTCGTACCACCACGGAGACCTGCAGCAGCGCCAGGACCGCGTAGTCGCGTCGATGGTGGGGCAGCCGTACCCGCAGCACCGCGGGCAGGATGACCGGTGCGTGGCCCAGCACCATCGACATGACGAAGCCGAGGAAGACGGCGT
>JANWJC010000085.1 GCA_025449595.1 Acidobacteriota bacterium
CGATCCCGCCGTCCGGGAGGCGGCTGAGGCGGTCGCCATCATGCTGTCGCTGGTGGCGCCGTACACCTCTGAGGACATGTGGGCGCGACTGGGCCACGAGCCGACGGTCTTCCGGGCCGGCTGGCCCACGGTGAACCCGGCCCTGCTGGTGCGCCAGTCCGTCACCAGCGTCGTGCAGGTCGCGGGCAAGGTCCGGGCCCGCCTGACCGTCTCCCCGGACATCGCCGACGACGCCCTGGCCGCCCTGGCCCTGGCCGAGCCGGCCGTCGCCGCCGCACTGGCCGGGCGCTCGGTGCGCACGATGGTCGTCCGAGCACCCTCCCTGGTGAACGTCGTGCCCGAGTGACCCAGGCGTCCGGGCACCGCGTCGGGATCGTCACCGACTCGACGTCGTACCTGCCGCCTGCTCTGGTCGCCGGTGCCCTCGTGACCGTCGTCCCCGTGCACGTGGTGATCGCCGGCACGGCGTACGACGAGGGCGTCGATGTCGCCCCCTCCCAGGTCGCTGCTGCGCTGCGGCAATGGCAGGTGGTCACGACCTCCCGGCCGACGCCGGAGCGCTTCGTCGCCGCGTACGAGTCGCTGGCCCAGGCCGGTGCCACGGCGATCGTGTCGATACACCTGTCGGCGCTGATGTCGGGGACCTACGAGTCGGCCGTGATCGCGGCCCGTTCCTCTCCGGTCCCGGTCACCGTCGTCGACAGCGAGACCGTCGCAATGGCTCTGGGGTTCGCGGTGCTCTCCGCGGCAGCGGCGGCCGCAAGGGGGGAGGACCCCGAGCAGGTGGCCGGTACGGCGCAGGACCGGGCCGCGGCCTCCTCGGCGCTGTTCTACGTCGACACGTTGGACTTCCTGCGCCGCGGCGGACGCATCGGTGCCGCGCAAGCGCTGCTGGGACAGGCGCTGGCCGTGAAGCCGATCCTCACGGTGAGCAAGGGCCGGGTGTGCCCGCTGGAGAAGGTGCGTACCGCGGCTCGGGCCCTCGCCCGGCTGGAGGAGCTCGCCCTGGCGCGCGCGGAGGGCCACGTCGTGGACCTCGCCGTCCATCACCTGGACGCCGTGGACCGGGCGGACGCGCTCGCCGAGCGGTTGGCGGCGCGGTTGCCGGGTGCGGACATCGTCGTGTCCGAGGTGGGTGCGGTCGTCGGAGCGCATGTGGGCCCCGGCATGGTCGCGGTGGTCGTCGCCCCCAGATGACGCCCTGGCTCCAGCAGCTGCGCACGCTGATCCCGGACGTCGGCCTGTTCATCTGGGTCTACGCGGCGTCCGCCCTGTTCGGCTACCTGGTCGGCTCGGTCAACCCGGCTGCCATCATCGCCCACGTCCGAGGCACCGACCTGAGCGGCGGTTCCGGCAACCCGGGAGCCACGAACGCCGGCCGGCTCATGGGCTGGCGGGTAGGGGTGCTGGTCGGACTCCTGGACGTGCTCAAGGGATTTCTGCCGGTCGTCCTCGTCGAGTACGTCGCCGGCGGCGGGCCGGCGCGGGTAGCCGGACTGCTCGCGGTCATCGGGCACATCAGCTCGCCGTGGCTGCGAGGCCGCGGTGGCAAGGGCGTGGCGACGGCGATGGGGGTCGTGCTCGCGGTCCGTCCGATCTGGGCGCTGCCCGAGCTCGCGGTGTTCGGCCTCGTCGTCGCCGTGACGCGCAACGTCGGACTCGCCTCCGTCTGCAGTGCGATCGCGCTCGTCCCGGTCGCCATCGTGTTCAGCCACGACCTCGTCGACGTGGGCTTCGCCGTCGCGCTGGCGCTGATCATCTGCGTGCGGCACTCGGCCAACCTGCGGCGCATCCTGCGTTCGGTTCGCGGCCGCCAAGGAATTCCGAAGGGCTGACCGCTCCGCCCACAGCACCCCGGTCCCCGTGCACGCGTCCCCAGCGACCAGCCGGGCCTCGGGTTCTCGCCGGGGGCGCGTTCTAGCGTCCCGAGGTGTTTCGTTGGCCTGGCACGGTCCCCGTGACGGACCCGGCTGTCCTCACCGCGCGGCTACGCGCTATCGCCGGGCTCGACGACCCCGCGCCGGCCCGTGCCGCGTCGGATCAGGATCCGGGCTCACCGTCGGCGGACCGCTCGCCCGACACCCTGGTCGACGGCGCAGCGCGCCCGGGCGGGGTCGGGCGAGCCGTGCTGGTCCTGGCACTGGGTGCCGTGCTCGTCGCCGGTTGGCTGACGTGGCGGGCGCAGGGCGGTGATGTCACCGGTTCCGTGGTGACGCCGGGGGTGGTCCTGCCGAGCGCGTCGGCCGAGCCGTCCGCGCCCGGACCGGCCGAGCTGGTGGTGCAGGTCGTGGGTGCGGTCCGCCGGCCAGGAGTCGTACGCCTGCCCAGTGGGGCGCGTGTCGTCGACGCCCTCGCGGCCGCTGGCGGTGTGCTCCCCGGCGCGTCCGCCGGCCTGTTGAACCTGGCCCGCCGGGTCGTGGACGGGGAACAGATCGTGGTGGGGGCGACGTCGGCTGGGCCGACGCCGTCCGGCGGGGCGGGCAGCACATCAGGTGGCGCAACACCTGCCCGGATCGACCTGAACGCGGCAGACCTCGCGGCACTGGACACGTTGCCCGGCGTGGGACCTGTGACAGCGCAACGAATCCTGGACTGGCGCAAGGCGCACGGCCGGTTCGCCTCGGTCGAGCAGCTGCGTGAGGTCGACGGCATCGGGGCGCGCACCTACGCCCGGTTGGCACCGCTGGTGCAGGTGGACGGACTGCCATGACGAGTCGGCACCTGCGTCGGGTGCGAGACCCCGGAAGCGTCGCGGCGGTGGCCACGGCCGCCGCTGCCTGGGTCGGAGCCGGGGCCGGCGTTCTCGTCTCGGCCGCCGGCGCGGTGAGCACCGTCGCTGTGGTGTGCGCGATCGTCGCCGGCGCTGTCATCGTCGTCGCGGCGTTGTCCGCCCCGGTGCGGGCGACGGTCGCCCCTGTGCTCCTGGTCGGGGTCTGCGCCGCCGGCGTCGGCGCGCTGCGGGTCGCTCCGCTGGTGGCCGGTGAGGTGCCGTCGGCCGCCGCGGACGGTGCGTACGTCACGGCGACCGTCACGCTGACCGGTGACCCGGCCTCCCGCTCGGGCAGGGTCCACGGATCGGCGCGCGGGCAGGACAAGGTCGTCGCGGCCGCCACCCTGAACTCCTGGCGCCGCGGTGGCCTCACTCACAGCAGCGCGTTGCCGATCCGCCTGTCGTGGAGCACCGCCCGGTCGGACCTGCCGCCCGGCACCGTCCTGCACGTGTCGGGCCGCCTGCTGCCAGGCGACCCCACAAGACGCAGCGCCGCGTTCCTGGTGGCCGACGAGGTCGCGGCCGCCGAAACCGCACCGGCGATCCAACAGGCGGCGCTCAGCGTCCGGATGTCGTTGCGGCACAGCACCTCTGTCGCTTCTGGTGATGGCGGATCACTGCTGCCCGGGCTGGTCCTCGGTGACACGGCCGGGGTGTCCGACGAGCTCGCCCAGGCGATGCGAGACGCCGGGCTCTCGCACCTGACCGCGGTCTCGGGCGGGAACGTCGCCATCACGCTCGCGATGGTGTGGTGGGTGGCGCGCAGGTGCGGGCTGCGCCGACGTGGCCTGCTCGTCGTCGGCGCCCTCGTCCTTCCGGCGTACGTGGTGCTGGTGCGCCCAGACCCCTCAGTGGTCCGGGCCGCCGTGATGGCCGGGATCGGGCTGGTCGCCCTCGTCGGCGGGTTCCGCAGCCGAGGCCTACCGACCCTCGCGCTCGCGGTCACCGCGTTGCTGCTGGTGGACCCGTTCCTGTGCCTGAGCCTGGGGTTCGCCCTGTCCGTGGTGGCGACGGCAGGGCTGGTGACCCTCGGGCGCCGCTGGACCCGAGCCTCCCGAGTCCGCCTGCTGCGTACGGTGCTGGCGGCGTGGGCGGCCGCCGCGGCCGCGTCTCTTGCCACCGCGCCGCTCGTCGCCGGCATCGGAGGGGGCGTGCCGCTGCTGTCGATCCCCGCGAACCTGCTGGCCGCGCCGGCGGTGGCGCCTGCCGGGATCGTCGGCCTGGTCGCCGCGCTGGTGGGGTTGGTGGCGCCGTTGCCCGGGCAGTGGCTGGCGGCGCTGGCTTCGCTGCCGGCGGCCTGGATCGCCGGGATCGCCCGACGCGTCCAGGACGTGCCGGGCTCGGTGGCGCCGTGGCCGCAGGGACTGGGCGGGGCCTTGCTGCTGACGCTCGTGCTGGCACTGGCAGGGGCGGCATGGTGGCTGGGACGACGTACCCACCGCCGCAGACCGGTAGCGGTCGCGCTGGGTGCCGTCGGGCTCGTGGTCTTCGCACCCATGGCCGGGCTGCCGTTGCCGGCCGCGGCGTGGCCGCCTCCGGGGTGGATCGCCGTGGCCTGCGACGTCGGTCAGGGCGATGGGATCGTGCTGAACGCCGGCGGCGGTGCCGCGGTCGTCGTCGACGCCGGTCCTGATCCCAGGCTCATGGACCGGTGCCTGGCTCGCTTGGGGGTCCGGTCGGTGCCAGTCGTCGTCCTGAGCCACGATCACGCCGACCACGTCGAAGGCCTGCCGGGAGTGCTGCGCGGCCGGCGGGTCGGGGAGATCGTCGAGAGCCCGCTGGGCGAACCGCAGGAGCAGGTCGATCGGATACGGCGCTGGGCGACCGGGGCCGGGGTGCCGATCGTGGTTGCCTCGGCGGGGGAGCAGCGGGTCGTCGGCAGCATCGCATGGCAGGTGCTTTGGCCGGACCGGGTCCTGCACGGGACCGACTCCGATCCCAACAACGCCAGCCTGGTGTTGTTGGTGCGAGCCGGTGGTCTCACGTTCCTGCTCGGCGGTGATGTCGAGCCGGAAGCGCAGGAGCTGTTGCTGCGCAACGCATCGCCTGGGCACGTGGATGTCGTGAAGGTCCCCCACCACGGCAGCCGGAAGCAGGATCCGTCGTACGCCGCCACCACGATGCCGGCTGTTGCCCTGGTCAGCGTCGGTGTCGACAACGACTACGGCCATCCCAACTCAGGGACGTTGCAGCAGTATGCCGCCGTCGGCGCCACCATCGGGCGTACCGACACCTCCGGCGACCTCGCGGTGGTCCGGGACGAGCAGGGCCGCCCCGTGCTGCTGGCGCGCGGCAAGGACTGAGCCGGCCCGGCGTACCCGATCGGTTGGGGGAGGTACGTGACAGCATGGCGGGATGCCGCCAGCCCGCAGCGCCCCCGCTGGGTCGACCTCACCGGAGCAGTCGGTCCTCGGCGAGAGCGCCGTGCTCGTGCTGGGCCCGGAGGACTTCCTCGCCGACCGGGTGGTGGCCGCGCTGGTCGCGCGGGCCCGCGCCACCGACCCGGGCATCGAGCGCCGCGACGTCGACCTGGGCTCGGAGACGACGCTCGGTGAGCTGGTGGAGGCGCTGTCCCCGAACCTGTTCGGGGACGCGGCCGTCGTGGTCTGCCGCGGGGCGGAGTCCGCCGACGAGTCCGCGGTCGGCACGATCGCCACAGCGGTGGCCGAAGGGCTGCCTGACGGTGTCCGCCTGGTGGTCGTCCACCCGGGCGGGAACAAGGGCCGCGGGGTTGCGGACCGGCTGAAGAAGGCCGGGCTCGCGGTAGCGGCCTGCGAGAACGTCAAGGGTCGCGGGATCGACGGCTTCATCGCCGGTGAGCTCGCCCGCAACAGCCGGCGCGCCACCCCGCAGGCCGTCGCGGCGCTGCGGACCGCCCTCGGCGACGACCTGCGCACCCTGGCATCGGCGGTGTCCCAGCTCGCGTCGGACGTCGAAGGGTCGGACATCGGTGTCGAGGACGTGATCGGCTACTACGACGGGGTGGCCGACATGCCCGGCTACCTGATCAGCGACGCGGTGTGGGAGGGGCGGGCGACCGAGGCGGTGCGCCGCACCCGCTGGGCGCTCGTGAACGACCCGGGGATCGGGCCTGCTGTCACGTCCGCGGTCGCCGGGGGGCTGCGCCAGCTCGGGCGCTACACCGCGGCCCGAGGCGGCATGTCTGAGGGAGAGCTGGCCTCCTACCTGGGGGTCCCGCCGTTCAAGGTGCGTGACGTGCGCGAGCGGGTGGGGCACTGGCACCCGGCGGCACTGGCCCGTGCTGTCGGTGAGCTGGCGATCGCAGACGCCGCGGTGAAGGGCCGGGACGTCCGCGGCCGGGTGCTGGAGGAGTCCGGCCTGGACCGGGAGCAAGGCGCGTACCTGCTCGAGATGGCGCTGCTGCGAATCGTCGAGCGGCGCAGCCGGGGCAGGTCCTGAGCACGACGAAGACGCCGTACCCGAGTCGGGTGCGGCGCCTTCGTGAGGTACGGGTCAGGCGTTCGTGAGCTCCGCGGCCCGCGATGCGATCGCGGACTTGCGGTTCGCGGCCTGGTTCTTGTGGATGACGCCCTTGCTCGCTGCCTTGTCCAGGGCGCGGTTGGCGCTGCGCGCTGCCGTCTCGGCGGCCGCCACGTCGCCGGCGTCCGCCGCCTCGCGGAACTTGCGTACGGCGGTCTTCAGCGCCGACTTGACGGACTTGTTCCGCAGCCGGGCAGCCTCGTTCGTGCCGTTGCGCTTGATCTGCGACTTGATGTTCGCCACGAGTGTGTGCCTTCGTTGTCGAGAGTCGGGGTGGATCGGCCGGACAAGACCGGCACGGTCGATCAGGCTATCGCGGCGGCGCAGGCCCGGCCAAATCCGCGCGATGCCGGTCACCCGAGCAGGGCGGGCCGGCCGGCCGTGCACCGTCGTTGCGCTCGGACGTGGGACGATGGGCGGGACCGCCGCCGCACATCCGCTGCCGGCGCTGCACCTCATCCCTTCCGCGTGCGACAAGAGACGAGAACGATCCCACCGTGGCGAGCGCGCCGAGCACCCGTCCCCAGCCTGGGGCCACCGACCCGTCGGTGATCCGGAACTTCTGCATCATCGCCCACATCGACCACGGCAAGTCCACGTTGGCCGATCGGATGCTGCAGCACACCGGGGTCGTCGACGCGCGAAGCATGCGGGCCCAGTACCTGGACCGTATGGACATCGAGCGCGAGCGCGGCATCACGATCAAGAGCCAGGCGGTGCGCCTCCCGTTCGCCGCCTCCGACGGCCGGACATACGTGCTCAATCTGATCGACACCCCCGGCCACGTCGACTTCACCTACGAGGTGTCGCGCAGCCTGGCGGCGTGCGAGGGCGCAGTCCTGCTGGTGGACGCGGCGCAGGGCATCGAGGCGCAGACGCTGGCGAACCTGTACCTCGCCCTCGAGAACGACATGCTGGTGATCCCGGTCCTGAACAAGATCGACCTGCCAGCCGCCCAGCCGGAGAAGTACGCCGCGGAGCTCGCCCACGTGATCGGCTGCGACGTCGCGGACGTCCTGCGGGTCAGCGCCAAGACCGGGCAGGGGGTGCAGGAGCTGCTCGACGCGGTCGTGGTGCAGGTGCCGGCACCCGTCGGCGACCCGAAGGCACCGGCGCGCGCCATGATCTTCGACTCCGTCTACGACACGTATCGCGGCGTGGTGACGTACATCCGGGTGATCGACGGGCATCTCTCGACCCGCGAACGCATCGCGATGATGAGCACCGGCGCCGTCCACGACCTGTTGGAGGTCGGGGTCATCTCCCCCGAGCCGATCCCGACCGGCGCGATCGGCGTGGGGGAGGTGGGTTACCTCATCACCGGGGTGAAGGACGTCCGGCAGTCCCGCGTGGGCGACACCGTGACCACCTCGCACAAGGGCGCCACCGAGGCGCTAGGGGGCTATCGCGACCCGAGGCCGATGGTCTTCTCCGGGCTGTACCCGCTCGACGGGTCGGACTACCCGGAGATGCGAGAGTCACTGGACAAGCTCAAGCTCAACGATGCCGCGCTGGTGTACGAGCCGGAGACCTCCGCCGCGCTGGGGTTCGGCTTTCGCTGCGGCTTCCTCGGCCTGCTGCACCTGGAGATCGTGCGGGAGCGGCTGCAGCGCGAGTTCGGGCTGGACCTGATCTCCACGGCGCCGAACGTCGTCTATCGGGTGGTGATGGACGACGGCAAGGAGCTGACCGTCACCAACCCGAGCGAGTTCCCCGGCGGGAAGGTGTCGGAGATCTTCGAGCCGGTCGTACGAGCCACGGTGCTGTCTCCCAGCGAGTACGTCGGAGCCATCATGGAGCTGTGCCAGACCCGGCGCGGGGTGCTGCTGGGCATGGACTATCTGTCCGCGGACCGGGTCGAGCTGCGCTACACGCTGCCGCTCGCCGAGATCATCTTCGACTTCTTCGACGCGTTGAAGTCCAAGACGCGCGGGTACGCCTCGCTGGACTACGAGCCCACAGGTGAGCAGGCCGGCGACCTCGTCAAGGTCGACATCCTGCTGCACGGCGAACCCGTCGACGCCTTCAGCGCGGTCGTGCACCGAGACAAGGCATATGCGTACGGCGTCACCATGGTCGGCAAGCTGCGTGAGCTGATCCCACGCCAGCAGTTCGAGGTGCCGATCCAGGCGGCCATCGGGGCCCGGATCGTGGCTCGCGAGACGATCCGCGCCATCCGCAAGGACGTGCTCGCCAAGTGCTACGGCGGCGACATCAGCCGCAAGCGCAAGCTGCTGGAGAAGCAGAAGGAAGGCAAGAAGCGGATGAAGATGGTCGGGCGCGTCGAGGTTCCGCAGGAGGCCTTCATCGCGGCGCTGTCCACCGACGACCCCTCCGCCAAGAGCAAGTAGCGCCGGGCCGCGCCGCTGCGACCGGTGATCTCCCGGCTGCTGAGCCGGTGAGCGGGCCTGCTGGCCGCGACCGCGAGGTACGGTCGACGTCACCATTGTCCACGGGTGCGCGGGGTGCCCGGGGAGTCGAGGGAGCAGGCGATGACGACGACAACCGGCGCGGACGGCAAGGACGTCACCGGAGACGGCGATCGGGTCACGCGCGGCCCTGAGGTGCTGCCGCCGATCGCGGCGTCGCTCGGGCGGCTGCTCGCCGACCGGGTGGCGAGCACCCCGGACCGGGAGGCGCTGCGGGCACCGAAGGGCACCGGCTGGCAGTCGTGGACATGGGCGCAGACCAGCGACTGGGCCCATGACCTTGCCGCCGGCCTGCTCTCGCTGGGGCTGCAACCGGAACAGCGGGTCGCCATCGTGAACACGACCACGGCGACGTGGATCGTCATGGACCTCGCCGTGATGTGCGCCGGGGGCGCGACGACCACCGTCTATCCCTCGACGAACACCGATGACGTGGCGTACATCCTCGCCGACTCCGGGTCGCGGTTCGTCTTCGTCGAGGACGGCACGCAGCTCGCGAAGCTCGAGGCGAGCCGAGCCGAGATCCCGGCGGTGGCGCACGTCATCCTCGTCGAGACCGACGGGGTCGACCTCTCCGGCCGCACCGACGACTGGATCATCACCCTCGACGACCTGGCGCACCGCGGAAAGGCCCTGCGCTCCGAGCAGCCCGCGCTCGTCGCGGCGACCGTGGACGCCGTGACACCGGACCAGCTGGCGACCCTCATCTACACGTCCGGGACCACCGGCCGGCCCAAGGGGGTCGAGCTGACGCACGGCAACTGGTGCTACGAGGCGGCAGCGGTCGAGGCCCTGTCGCTGCTGCGCAACGACCACCTGCAGTTCCTGTGGTTGCCGCTGTCGCACTCGTTCGGCAAGGTCCTGCTCTCCGCGCAGCTGCAGATCGGGTTCACCTCGGTGGTCGATGGCCGGGTGGACAAGATCGTCGACAACCTCGCGGAGATCCGGCCCTCGTTCATGGCCGGCGCACCTCGCATCTTCGAGAAGGTCTACGCCCGAGTCGTGTCGACGACTGCGGCCGAGGGCGGACCGAAGGCGAAGATCTTCGACTGGGCCATCCGCGTGGGCAGGGCGGTCGCTGATCGCAAGGCCGAGGGGAAGTCCGTACCCGTGCTGCTGGAATGGCAGCACAAGCTCGCCGACGTGCTCGTGTACTCCAAGATCAAGGCGCGGATGGGTGGCCGGATCGACTACTTCGTCTCAGGTTCCGCCGCCCTCTCACGCGATGTGGGGGAGTGGTTCGAGGCGGTGGGGCTGCAGATCCTCGAGGGCTACGGGATGACCGAGAGCAGTGCCGGCAGCATCCTGAACCGCCCCAGCCAGAACGCGATCGGGACGGTGGGACTGCCGCTGCCGGGCACGGAGGCCCGGGTCGCCGCCGACGGCGAGCTGCTGCTGCGCGGGCCCGGGGTCATGCGCGGATATCACAACCTGCCCGAGCTGACCGCGGAGGTGCTGCTGGCGGACGGGTGGCTGGCCACCGGGGACATCGCGTCCATCGACGAGCTGGGCCGGGTCAGCATCACGGACCGCAAGAAGGACCTGATCAAGACCTCGGGCGGCAAGTACATCGCCCCGAGCCTGATCGAGGCACGGTTCAAGGCGCTGTGCCCGCTGCTCAGCAACGTCGTGGTGCACGCTGAGGGTCGCAACTTCGCGACAGCTCTGGTCACCCTCGACCCGGACACGACTGAGTCGTTCGCGCAGGCCGAGGGCATCACCGGTGGTCCGGAGCAGTGGGCCGAGGCGCCGGCCGTCGACAAGGTCGTACGGGCCGCGATGGCCGAGCTGAACGCCGGGCTCAACCGGTGGGAGACCGTGAAGGACGTACGCATCCTGGCGCGCGACCTCACCGTCGAGGACGGCGAGCTCACCCCCAGCCTGAAGATCAAGCGCAAGGTCGTCGAGACCCGCTACGCCACCGTGCTGCAGTCGATGTACAAGTCCTGAGCGGCGCACCGCTCGCTCCGTGACCCCGGGGTCAGCGCACACCGGTGGGGCGGAACTGGACGCTGACCCGTGGGCCCACGGCGCCGCTGGTCTTGGGGACGGCGTGCTCCCAGGTGCGCTGGCACGACCCGCCCATGACCAGCAGGTCGCCGTGACCGAGCGCGAAGCGCCGGGTCGTCCCGCCGCCCCTCGGCCGCAGCAGCAACGTACGAGGTGACCCGAACGACACGATCGCGACGAGGGTGTCGTGTGTGGCTCCCCGGCCGATGGTGTCCCCGTGCCACGCCACGCTGTCGTGGCCGTCGCGGTACAGGCACATCCCGGCGGTGGTGAACGGCTCGCCGAAGCCGGGGGCGTAGTGCGAGGTCAGTGCTGCCCGGGCGTCGTGCAGGAGCGGGTGTGGCAGGTCGGTCCGCTCGTCGTACCACGCGACGAGCCGCGGGACGTCGACGGTGCGGCCGTACATTTCGCGGCGTTCGGCGCGCCATGGGACGCTGTGCAACAGCCCGTCCAACAGTTCGTCGGACCCCTCGACCCAGCCGGGCTGGTGGTCGACCCACGCCCCGGCGGTCAGTTTGGTACGCCGCACGGCGGCGACCGGGTGCAGGGTGGCCGGGCCTTCCAGGTCCAGCAGGGAGGGCTGATGCACCACCGCAGGATACCACCGCAGCCGAACAGGTGTTCGAGCGAATCGTGCCGTCCGACGGTGCTCGCGTCAGTCCTGAGACCCGACCCGCACCGAGCGGACGGTGAAGCTGTCGTCGACTATGACATGCACCTTGGGCCCCGAGGACGGCGAGACCTGCACGACGTAGCCGATCCCGGCGGCACCCCCTGGACCTGACACGACCTGGTCGACAGAGCCGGAGCCGACAGCGGCCAGTGCCGCGTAGCCGGCACGTGCTGGGGACGAGGTGAGGTCGGCGCGAGTCGCGAGTGCCTCGGTCGCGCTCTCGGAGCCGCGAGCCGTTCGGTGCGCCACGGTCGTCGGTGCAGCGGTGGCCGACCAGGCCGCCCCGGCCAGCACCGCGGAGGCCAGCCCCCCGCCGATCGCGGCCAACGGCCACCACGGTGGTCGCCCGGCCGGGGTGCGGCGCCCAGCTTGCTCGCTCGCCCGCGGGTCGGCCGGTTGCTCCGAGCGTTCGGTGTCCTCTGGCATGACACTCCTCTCGCCGCGGGGATGATCTCTGTCGGCCATGGTGGCCCGGGATCCTGTCAGGCACCGACGCGGTTCCTGTGCTCGTCGTGTGAGTCGCGCCCGACCGCCGCGCTGCCGGATGCGCCCGGGCCCGTAGATTCAGTGCCTGGCCAGGCACCGAGCCCGCGCCGTCCGAGCCCAGGAAGAGGGACTGTCGTGGTCGACGTCCGACCGTTCCGCGCGCTTCGAGCGCCCAAGAACCTGGCGCAGCGGGTCGCGTCCCTCCCGTACGACGTCATGGACGTCGACGAGGCGCGGGCGATGGCCGGCGAGGACCCGTACAGCTTCCTGCGCGTGTCTCGGCCCGAGATCGAGCTGGCGGCCGGGGTGGACGCCCACGACGATGCGGTCTACGAGCTCGGGCGCCGCAACCTGGACGGGTTCGTGACCGAGGGAGTGCTGGTACGAGACGACACCCCGACCTACTCCGTGTACCGGCAGCGGATGGGCGACGTCGAGCAGACCGGTGTGGTGGGCGTGGTCGCCGTGGCCGACTACGACTCCGGCGACGTACGCACCCACGAGCACACCCGCCCGGACAAGGAGCTCGACCGGGTCAGGCACATTTCCGCGCTCGATGCCCAGGACGAGCCGGTGTTCCTGCTCTCGCCGCGATCGGCGGCGATCGAGACCGTCGTGGGCGAGGTCGTCGCGACCGCCCCGGTCGCGGACTTCGTCAGTGTCGACGGGGTGCAGCACACGGTCTGGGTCGTCGATGCCCCCGCTTACGTCACAGCGCTCACGGCGTCCTTCGCGGCCGTCCCTCGGCTGTACGTCGCCGATGGGCACCACCGCAGTGCCGCCGCCTCCCGCGTCGCCGCGGAGCGCCGGGCGTCCGGGGCGCGCGGCGAGTTCGACACGTTCCTCGCCGTGGTGTTCCCCTCCGACGAGGTGGCGGTGCTGGCGTACAACCGGGTGGTCGACCTGGCCGGGCGAAGCAGCGCGGACCTGCTCGCAAGGCTGTCCGAGGACTTCGTGGTCGTACCCTCGCCTGATGCCGTAGAACCGTTGCAGCGACACGTGTTCGGCTTGTACGCCGCCGGTCAGTGGTACGAGCTGACCTTGCGTGCCGGCGTCGTCGACGACGCGGACCTGTTGGCACGGCTCGACGTCGCCGTGCTGCAAGACGTCGCCCTGGCGCCCCTGCTCGGTATCGGCGATCCGCGTACCGAGCCGCGGCTCACGTTCGTCGGGGGCATCCGCGGTGTTGCCGAGCTCGAGCGCCTCGTCGATGCGGACCCGTCGAAGGTGGCCTTCAGCCTGCACCCGACCTCGACCGAGGAGCTGCTCGACGTCGCCGACGCCGGACTCGTGATGCCGCCGAAGTCGACGTGGTTCGAGCCCAAGCTGCGCAGCGGTCTGTTCGTCCACTCGCTAGGCCCGGCGTGACGGGACTGGAGGGTCAGGCGCCGGCAGCTGTGACGATCGCATCGGTTGCAAAGCCGAGCATGACCCCCAGGACGAGCCCCCACGTCATGAGCTCCTTGTGGCCCATGCGCCGCGCGACGGCGAGCAGCTC
>JANWJC010000086.1 GCA_025449595.1 Acidobacteriota bacterium
CGCTCGGATCCTTGCCACCGGGGTCGATGCGGTGCTGGCGAGGTTGGTGCGACGGTTCCGCCGCGAGCACGCCGAGGCCGACCTGGCGGTGGACCCGGACGAGCTCGCGGCGTTCATCGCGAGCTCTCGGACCCAGTTGGAGACCGAGCTGCTGGCCTTGGCCCGCCGGTGGGGTCCGGAGACGTTGCGGATTGCGTTGGCGCAGGCCCGTGAGCTGGCGGACCCGGATGGGTCGAGCGAGAAGGCGATGAAGGCCGCGGTACAGGCGTCGTTGACGATCGATGAGGTCGGGGACATGGCGGTGATCACCGCGCAGGTCACCCGGGAGGTCGCCGCGATGGTGAGGACCGTGCTGGATCACTACCGCGACTGCCGCTACCACCGCGGCGACGCTGACAGCGATGCAGCGGCACCGCAGGACGTCGACCCGGTCACCGGGCAGCCGCTCACGTTGACCGGGCAGCAGCGCGACGCTGCTGCTCTGGAGGACTGGGCGGCGGCATCGCTGGATTCCGGGTTGGGTAGTGAGCGGGTGTCCGAACGTCCGCACCTGGACATCACCGCCACGTTGACCGATCTCGCCGCCGGCACCGGCACCGCGATCCTGGACCGCATCGGGACCCCCACCCCGATCCACACCGCACGCCGTCGCGGCTGTGATGCGGACGTAAGACTCGTCCTGATCGATGGGCAGTTCCGGGACCCGCAGACCGGGCAGCTCGTCGACCCGGCCGTCGCGGGGTTGTTGATCGCGGGGGCCGGGGTGCTGGACTACGGCCGCGCGCACCGGATCGTGCCGATGCGGCTGCGCCGCGCCCTGGGGGTACGGGATCGCGGTTGCGCGTTCCCGGGGTGCCATCGCCCGCCGCAGCACACGCAGGCCCACCACGTTAAGCATTGGATCGATGGTGGGAAGACTTCCCTTGATAACACAGTGCTCTTGTGCTCCCGCCATCACCATTTCGTTCATGAGGGCGGGTGGCGAATCACACCGAGGGCGGGGCTGAACTACACCCAACCCGGATACTGGCAGTTCAGCCCACCGGACCGAACAACCCAGCCCTGAAGAAGGGCCCGCGCGCCACGGCCGAACCAGGCCACCACTGATCGCACCACCCACCACGGAGTGCGACGGCGCGCGCCTACTGATCGACCAACGGCTGCAGCGGCTACGAGCGGGCTTCAGCGTCTGATCAGGCCGCCGGCCTTGGCAGCCGCGACTGCGGCGGTACGGGAGTCGACGCCGAGCTTGGCGTAGATGTGGACCAGGTGGGACTTGACCGTCGCCTGACTCAGGTACAGCTCCTTGCTGATCTGCGCATTGGACAATCCAGCCGCCACCAGCTCGAGCACCTCGGTCTCGCGCCGGCTCAAAGCCGTTCCGGGCGTGCGCATCCGGTCGATGAGACGGTGCGCGATAGCAGGCGCGAGTGCGGACTGGCCGGCCGCGGCGGTGCGAACGGCGGCCAGGAGCTCCTCCGGCGGCGCGTCCTTGAGCAGATACCCGGTGGCGCCGGCCTCGATGGCCGCCAGGATGTCGGCGTCCGTGTCGTACGTGGTCAGCACCAGGACCCGGGGGCCGCCCTCCCTCGCGGTGATCGCTGCCGTGGCCTGCACGCCGCCCATGCCGTCGCCGAACTGCAGGTCCATCAGCACCACGTCAACAGTTTCCTGCGCCGCAAGTGCCACGGCCTGCTCCGCGGTAGCAGCCTCGGCGATGACGACCAGGTCGGGTTCGGCCTCCAGGACCGCGCGCAGCCCGGCGCGTACGACCGGGTGGTCGTCGGCCATCAGCAACCTGATCTGCTCAGTCATCGGCTGTCGCTCCCTCACTGTCCGTCAGGTCGGGCTGGTGATCGAAGCTGACCGCGAGGGCGGTGCCCTGCCCGGGCGCGGACTCGACGCTGAGCGTCCCACCGAGTGCGGCGGTCCGCGCCCGCATCGCGGCGATCCCGAATCCGCCCTCAACGCTCACAGGGACCGGCGAGGGGTCGAAGCCCACTCCGTCGTCGACGACATCGAGCGCGATGCGGGTGTCCATGTACGTCAGTGTCAGCTCGACTCGGGTGGCGCGCGCGTGCTGCACCGCGTTGGCGAGTGCGGACTGGGCGATCCGCAACAGCGCGACCTCGTAGCTGGTGGGCACCGGTGTCGCGGTGCCCTCGAGGTGGAACCGTACGGCCAGACCGGACTGCTGCGCCGTGACCGCGCACAGCCGCTCCAGCGCCGCGAGCAGCGATCCGTTCACCAGGTCCGGCGGTGTCAGGGCGTACACGAACCGGCGTGCCTCCGCGAGGTTCTCCTGCGCGGTACGTCGCGCCAGCTCCACGTGCTCCGCCGCAGCGTCGGGGTGGGCCGGCAGCGCGCGACCGGCGGCCCGCAGCAGCAGCTGGATGCTGGACAGCCCTTGTGCCAAGGTGTCGTGGATCTCGCGCGCCAGCCGCTCGCGTTCGGCGAGGACGCCGGCCGAGTGCTCGGCTGCAGCAAGGTCGGCCTGCGTAGCCGTCAGCTCCTCGATCAGCAGCCGGCGCTGCTCGCTCTCGCGGTAGAGCGCCTGGTACCCCAGGGCGGTCGCGACCGCCACCGCAGCGCCGATGACCGGCCCGATCACAGCGGCCGGCGTGATGGTCTCCTGGTGCCAGGCGAAACCGGCGACCGCCACGATCGTCGTCGCGGCGACCGCGATGAGCGCGCCGCGCAGCGGCAACAGATCCAGCTGCAGGAAGAACAGAGGAAAGGCGAGCCACACACCCTCTGGTGTCAGCCAGAGCAGCACCAGCCACACCCCGACCATCACGGCGAGGTACACCGACGAGGTCAGCGTCGAGCTGCTTCGTCGCGGCCACAGCATCGGGGCGAGCTTGACGACCGCCATGACGACTGCGGTGATCAGCACGGCGGCAGCATTCGGCGTCTGCCCGGTCACCGCGCGGCCTGCGACGAGAAGCAGCAGCACGACGACGAGCGCCTGCAGCCAGAACCGAAGTGACCACAGCGGCTGGGTGAGCGACTCGGTATCCACGGCGCGGACGATCCTACGGGCCCATCATTCCCTCGACATCAATCGAAGGTTGTACCGCCGACTGACCCCTTCGATCCAACGATGGGGATCCTCGGCGCGATGTCGCACGAGTCGCATCCGGCGAGAGTTGAGGCACGCGCCAGGCATCGGCCTCCGGCGCACGAAACGAATGGAAGCTGACGCCTTGTATGTCGCGTGGAGAGATCTCAGGTTCGCCAAAGGTCGTTTCGCCCTGATGGGGACCGTCGTCGTCCTGATGACGATGCTGGTCGGGTTGATCTCCGGGCTCACCGCTGGACTTGGGCGCGGGAGCACGTCGGCCATCACCGGGCTGCCCGCCGATCACCTCGCGTTCGCCGCGCCGAGCGAGGGCCAAAAGCTGTCCTTCACCACCTCGGACGTGTCGCAGCAGCAGTGGTTGCAGTGGCAGGCAGTGCCCGGGGTGCGCAAGGCGGAGCCGTTGGGAGTGACCACCACGATGGCCACCTTGGGCGCTCGTACCGCGGCGCTGTCCGCGTTCGGCGTCGAGCCGGGATCAGGACTAGTCCCTGCCAACACTCAGCTTTCTCCTGGTTCGGTCGTACTGTCCACCGGGGCTGCCGGTGCACTCGACGCACAGGTGGGCCAGAAGGTCACGGTGTCCGGAAGTGAGTTGCGCGTCGCGGGTGTCGCCGGGGACGCGTCCTTCGGCCACACCCCGGTGATCTGGACCAGCCTGGCCGACTGGCAGCGCATGGCGCCGGCGCCGAATGAGAGTCAGAGCCACGCAACGGTCATCGCCCTGACCACGACGTCAGGGGCCGACCTCGCCGCAGCCGACCAGCGGCTTCACACCAGCACCGTGACGACGTCCGACTCACTGTCGGCCATCGGCTCCTACACCTCCGAGAACGGGTCCCTGCAGCTGATGCGCGGATTCCTGTTCGTCATATCGGCGCTGGTCATCGGAGCGTTCTTCACTGTCTGGACCATCCAACGCAGCGGGGACCTCGCCGTGCTCAAGGCGCTCGGTGCGACCAACGGCTACCTGATGCGTGACGCGATCGGCCAGGCCGCCGTCCTGCTGACCGCGGGCACTGCCATCGGCGCCGCGATCGCGGCCGGGCTCGGCGCAGTGGCTTCTGCAGCGGTTCCATTCGTGGTGGACGCGAGCACCGTCGTGCTACCGGCCGTCGTGATGATCGTCCTCGGCGTGCTCGGCGCTGTCCTGGCCATCCGCCGTATCACCTCGATCGACCCACTCACCGCCCTAGGGAGCGCCCGATGAGCCTGACCCTGACAGACATCACCCTCACCTACCCCGACGGCGACAGCCGGCTGACGGCCCTGGACGACGTCAGTCTGTTCGTCCCGGCCGGCAGCCTCACCGCCGTCATCGGGCCGTCGGGATCCGGCAAGTCGAGCCTGCTGGCCGTGGCCGCGACCTTGATCACGCCTGACCGGGGCCGGGTCCTCGTGGATGAGGTCGACACCGCGTCGATGCGACGCGAGCAGCTGACCGCGCTGCGCCGCGAGCGGATCGGCATCGTGTTCCAGCAGCCCAACCTGATCGCCTCGCTGACGGCGCGCGAACAGCTGCAGGTCATGGCGCACCTGGCAGGACGCAGTCCGCGTTCGGCGCGCGGCCGGGCCATGGAACTGCTCGACTCCGTGGGGCTGGCCGACCACGCCGACCGCCGGCCGCACCAGCTCTCCGGTGGGCAGCGCCAGCGCATCAACATCGCCCGCGCCCTGATGAACGACCCCACGGTCCTGCTGGTCGACGAGCCCACCAGCGCCCTGGACCACGAGCGCGGTGCTGAGGTCATCGACCTGCTCGCCGACCTCACCCACCAGCGTGGGACGGCCACGGTCCTTGTGACGCACGACCACGCCCACCTCGACAAGGTCGACCAGGTCGCAGAGGTCACCGACGGCCGGTTGCGGATCCCTGAGTTGATCATGGTGTCGGCACGACCCTAGGTCAGCCGAGCACGGTCTTGAGGAGGATGATGAGGCATCCCAGTGATGCTCCGCCGATCGCGCTGACGACGCATCCACGCACGCCGAGGCCGCCCTGATTGCCAGCCAATGCGCCGTAGCAGGCAAGGAGGCCGACGGTGCCAATCAGCGCAATTGTGGCGGCCGTCTTCAGCACCGCCCCGCTGAGTGCAGCGACGATGAGGACCACCACCGGCAGCAGGGATGCCGCGGCAAGGAGCCAACTGCCCATCAGTGCGACCTTCGCCGCGACGAGCGCGTGGTCGCCGCGCAGCACGACGGCGGAGAGAGTAAGGCTGTAGACGGCGGAGAGCCAGTAGACGGCGTTGGTGAGGACGATCGCGAGGCAGAGCGCGCCGATCGAGTTGGTGTGCCCGGCGCCTGCCGCGATAACAGCCGCGCAGACCACGGTGCCTGAGGTCACCGCTTGGGTCTCGCGGACGAGCAACGCACGGCGGGGGCGAGGCTGCTTCGGGTCGGGCATGGGCTGGGTCATAGCCGGCGCTCTTCCTTCGTCCGTGCCAGGGCGTCCTCGTAGGCGTCAAGGCTCGAGGTCAATAGCTTTGGTCGGGCCTCGTAGAAGGTGATGGCTCTGGTCGAATCGGGGGTCAGTGCGCAAGGCGTCGGCTGTTCCGTTGTCGAGCCCCAGCCTCGACGGGGTCGAGTCGGTCACGGTGTCCGCAACCCGGTGGCCGAGACGCTGAGCGGGTGGCGCCGGCCCCCTGCCTCCGGAGCGAGCTCGCCGCGAAGCCCGAACCAGCCGATGAACAAGCTTCCGATGCGTGAGACCCCGCTCCCGGGCCGCCACGAGGGAGGAGCCGACCGTGACCAGGCCAGGGGTAACCAGCCAGCTCACCGGGGCCACCCGTGGCCGGTCCTGAGCTCAAGGTGCCGTGTCAACGCCGCTCCATCTTCCGACTTGCTGTTGAACTCACAGTGACTAGCGAAAGCCTCGGTGACGCTGCCAACGGAGCGCATTGCGGGGCTCAGGCAGGATCGGCAGCAGGCGCCGGCCCTGGCTCGCTCTCGACTTCGATCGTCGTGAGCGGATCCTCCTTGGGGTGGGAGTGGCGCCAGGTACCGAGGGCCACGCCGCCCGTCAGGTACGGCACCAGCAGTGTCGTGGTCCGCCAGACCACGACACCGGCCACTATCGCGCTCTGGTAGCTCGTGCCGGTGCGAGCCACGATGAACTCGTAGAGGAACGCGTCGAACACACCGATTCCGGCGAACGGCAGGGCCGTCAGCGGGTAGGCGACGAGGAAGCCGCCGACGATCACAAGAGGGCCGACGGCCGACGTCGGCACGTCGACCGAGCGACACGAGTAGACCAGGATGGCTGCGTCGGCGAGGACCATCACCAGCAGGGCGAGCGAGGCAGAGGGCCAACGGCCCCGGAGCTGGTCGCCGACCAGCCCGCGGAAGTCGACCATCTTTGTCGCCCACACCTCCGGGTCGACCGCGTTCGGTCGAAACCGACGGCCGACGCGTCCCCCGGTCCGGCCGATGGTCGCGCAGATGTGTTCGGCTCGGACAGCGGACACCAAGATCGTGAGGATCAGCACGGCCACCAGAGCGCAGACCCCGCTGGTCCACACCATGCCCCCGCGTAGCTCCCCCGTGACGAGCAGGACGATCAGACCCAGGATCGGCGCCGAGAACCGGACAACATAGAACATCAACGTGTTGAGGGTGACTCCCGCGAAACCCTCGGTGGCGTCGATGCCCCAAGCCTTGAACATGGAGAAGCGCAGAACCATGTCGCTTGGCGGTGGCGCGATGGTGGAGATGAGGTTCGCGCACAGGTCGTTGAGGACCGCGCGGGGGAGCGGGAAGTTAGGGATGAAGCGCGTCAGGGGGACGGCGTTCAGCGTCCGCACGAAGGCCAGCAAGGCCAAGACCGCCAGGATCTCGAACCAGGTGAGCAACGAGATCGAGTCCCACACCTGGGCGAGGTCGATGCTGCGGATGAGCCCCACGATGATCCAGACCGTGAGCCCGACGATCAGGACGCGGATGACCGGGAGCACGAAGCGTTTCATCATGAGGCGGCTCGGTCGAGATGTGGGGTCGGCGAGGCTCAGGCCGCGTCGCCCCGCCACGTCGGCAGCCCGAGCAGGAGGGGACGCTCGGGGACCCAGGCGTGCGTGTCGGGTCCGATCTCTGCGTCGATGAGCGCCTCGAGGCGCCCTCGGTACTCCTCGACGACCGTCGCGTGCGCCGGGTCCGTCGCCAGGTTGCGCTGCTCGGTAGGGTCGTCGACGCGGTCGTAGAGGACGACGTCGTTGTCCTGCACTAAGGCCTCGAGGCTCTCAGGTCGGTTGGGCGCGACTGGTGAGAAGTAGCGTCCGAAGGAATAGCGCTCGTCGGTGTAGCCGCGAAGGAATCCTCGCTTGGACCAGTCCGGGCGCAGCTCGCCGGTCTTGATCCGCTCGGGCGCGCTCGGCCGGGCGAAGGCGGTCCAGAACTCGCTGTCCAGGGTGAGTACCGACTCGACTGCGGTGAGGACACCCTCACGGACCTGCGCCTGCCCGTGGAGGACGGGACCGAGTGAGTGTCCGTGCAGCGCAGGGAACTCTGTCGCGGTGACCGAGGTGTCGACGCCGACAAGGTCGAGCAACGTTGGCGCTAGGTCAACGGCCGAGCCGAGGGCCTGGCTCGTCACCCCTCCCCGGACGTCGGGGTGGCAGATGATGAGCGGCACGTGGAAGTTCTCGTCGTAGACGAGGTTTCCCTTCTGTCGCAGGCCGTGCGAGCCTGCCATCTCGCCGTGGTCGGAGGTGAACACGACGATGGTGCTGTCCGCCTGCCCGGATGCCTCGAGCGCGTCCAGGACCAAGTCGACGCTGCGGTCGACGTCCCTGATGCAGTTCAGGTAGAAGCTCAGCCCGCGGTGCCAGGCTTCGTCGTCGACCACGGGACCGAACATGGCTCCAGCGAGACCGGCGTACTCCCGCACGGCGGGCGCGGCACCCGAGAGGTCGTCGCCGAGGCTGGCAGGGAGATTGAACTCCCAGTCGCGCGCGTAGAGGGGAATGTCCGCCGCAGGCTTCACGACGACGGCCTCGGCCAGGTTTGGTGGCGGGGTAATGACGCGGCGCCCACCGTAGTCGAAGCTCATGATGTCGTGCGGGTTCACGAAGTTCACGGCCATGAACCAGGGCTGCTCCTTGACCACGGAGGGGGCCCGGTTGCGTAGCCACTTCACGGCTTGGCCGGCGATGACGGGGTCGATCTTGAGCCCGGCCCACGCTCCGCCGTCGAGGTCGCCCCAGTCGTTGAACTCCGAGAAGCCATATGGTTCAAGTGCGTCGACGGTGGATCGAGGGTTCTCACGGGTCTGGTAGGCGTTCGAGAGGTGCCACTTTCCCTGGTACGTGCAGTAGTAGCCAGCGGCGCGCATCATCGTGCCTAACGTGCCGAGCTCAGGGTTCAGCGGCCGGATGTACGGCATGTTGTCGTTGTCGAAGATCTGTGTGATCGGGACGTGCTGCCCGGTGTACATGACAGACCGGGACGAACTGCACATCGCCGACGCGACGTAGTAGCGCTCGAAGGCCGTCCCACGGGCCAGCAGCCGCTCGCGCCCTGGCAGCTCGTAGCCGGTTGGGCGGGGGATGCTAAAGCGCTCCTCATCCGTGGTGATGAGGAGGATGTTGGGGCGCGCGCTTTTGGCGTTGCCACTGACGCTGTTCGGACCGGACATCGCTGCTCCCTCACGAAGGACCAAGTGATGAAATTATCAGTAGCGACGGCCTCGTCGTCAAGCATTCGTCCGCACTTTCTGATGGAAGACTCAGAGGTAGTGACCAGGATCAGATGTGCTCGCACATGGGTATGCTGGCGAGGTGACCAGCGACTTGAGCAAGCCAACGAGGGTCGAGCGCCGCAAGGCCCGCACTCGGCAGGCCCTCATCGAGGCTGGGCAGCGCATCCTCGCAGAGCGTGGCACGTCGGACGTCAGCATCCAGGACATCACGGACGAGGCCGATGTCGGTTTCGGGTCGTTCTACAACCATTTCTCCACGAAGTCCGAGCTCTTCGAGGAGGCCGTCGGCGACACCCTCGAGGCCCATGGGCGCATGCTCGACCAGCTCACCATGGGCATTGACGATCCTGCCGAGGTCTTCTCGACCAGCGTGCGGCTCACTGCGATGCTCGCCAGCACCCAGCCAGAGATCGCGCGGGTCTTCGTCGCGTCAGGGATGTCGTTTCTGGTGTCCGACCGAGGGCTGGCACCGCAGGCCCTGCGTGACATCGAGCGTGGGATCGGGAGCGGCCGGTTCACCGTGCACAACCCGTACGTCGCGCTCGCGGCGGCCGCGGGGTGCCTGCTGTCCTTCCTCCAGATCAGCCTAGACAAGCCGCAGATCCTCGACGGCGACGCCGTCGACGAACTTGCTGAACGCCTGCTCAGGATGTTCGGTATGGCACCCCGTTCAGCCAGGGCCGTCGCCCACCGCCCTCTTCCCACGGTCGGCCTCCCTATCGTGCCATCAGCCGTCACCCAGCACTCACGTCGGTAGGCAAGTCACGCGCACGTGCCTCAACCACTGCGGGACAGGTTCCGTTCAAACCTGTGAGCGAGTTCAAGAACCCGGTCGAGGGCTACACGGTGGTGAAGGCGGCTGCGGTGCGCTGCAGCTCGCCGGCCAGCCGGTCGAGCTCGCCGACGGCCCGTACGGTCTCCCGGGAGCCGTTCGCCTGCTGGGCGGAGACCGCGGCGACCTCCGACATCGCCGCCACGATCTGGTCCGACGCGGACTGCTGCTGGGCCGTGGCGATGCGGATCTGGTCGGCCGCCAGGGCGGCCTCGTTCGCGACCCCGCTCATCGACCCGAGGGCCCGCGCCACCTCTGCGGCGAGCACCGCCCCCTGCCGGGCGGCGTCAGCACCCTCCCCGGTCGCCGCGACCGTCGAGCTGACCCCGGCCCGGATTCCCGCAACGATGCCCTGGATCTCCCCCGTGGACTGCATGGCCCGCTCCGCCAGCGCCTTGACCTCGGTGGCCACCACCGCGAACCCGCGACCCTGGTCGCCGGCGTGCGCGGCCTCGATCGCCGCGTTCAGTGCCAACAGGTTCGTCTGGTCACTGATGTCATGGATGACCTCCAGGATCGCGTCGATGCGCGCGGTCGAAGACCCGAGGGCCTCTGCCTCCTGCGAGATCCGTTCCACCCGTTCGACTATCTGCTCGAGCTGTCCCACCGTGCTACGGACGACGTCCGCCGCCGACGACCCGGTCCGTGTCACTGCGTCCGCCGACGCGGTGACCACCTCGGCCATCTGCGCGATCTGTGCCGCGGTGCTAGCCAGCTCGTGCATGGACGACGTGGTCTGCGTCAGGGCGGCGGCCTGCTGCGTCGAACCCGCCGCCGCCTGACCCGCCGTTGCCGTCAGCTCGGCAGCACTCTGCGCCAGCATCCGGCTCGCCGACTGCATCGCTTCGACCACCCCGCGCACGGAGTCCAAGGTGCCGTCCAACGACGACCAGACCGGGCCCACGACCAGGTTCACATCCGCGCCGGTGTCCTCACGCGGGGCAAGGTCGCCGCCGGCCACCCTGGTCAGCTCGGCTGACAGTCGCTCCACCTCGTTGCCGAGTGCCAGGCGGGCGTTCTCGGACTCGTCGCGCAGGATGCGCAACGCACGCACGATGGCTACCGCGAACACCGTGGTCACGACCAGCGCGACGCACGCGACCGCAACTGCACTCCAGGAGTTCTGCGGCAGCGTCCCGGAAGTCCCAGCTGTGACAGCTGTGGTCACGGCGCACAGGGCACCGAATCCGTATGCGGCAACCGGCGCGAGCTGCACCGCCGCGAGGACCACCAGCAGGAAGTAGAACGCGTACACGGCCGCGGGGAATCCACCCAGCAGCTGGCAGCACAGGGCCACCGCGACCCAGAACGTCAGCAGCACGACGCCGTCGAAGGTGCGTTCATGCCGAGACATCCAGGTGTCCTGGCCGTAGGCACGCAACCGCGCTACGAGCAGTGCGGGCACCAGCACGACGATGACGGCCATGACCACGATCGCCAGGACGGGCACCGGGAGGCTGTCGAGCAGCACCGCGAGTACGAGCAACGCAGGTGCGGCCACAGCGAGGGAGACTGCAAGGGCCGTCGTGATTCGCAGGATCCGATGGTCGAACGTCACGAAGGCGTCCCGTTCTCGTCGAGCCCGCCCGCGGCGCGGCAGGCAGTTCGCCTCCTTCATCGACCGATCGGGTGCGCACTTGAGCCCGCTACCGTGTGACTCGCCATGACCGAGCCGACCCGCACCACACCGAGTCCGACATCGCCACACTCACCTCCCAGCCGGCCCCGAGGGGTGCGTACGTACCACCCGAGGCGCGGCCGACTCACGGACGACAAACGCAACCGGGTGGCCGACCTGCTCACGAGGTTCGGGGTTCCCGCCACCGGTGAGCTCGATCTCGCAGCGCTGTTCCCGGGGCTGCCCGTGGTGCTCGAGATCGGCTTCGGGATGGGCGAGGCGACAGCCCACATGGCTCAGGCCGACCCGGGTACCGGGATCCTCGCCGCGGACATCCATACTCCGGGAGTCCTGCGGCTGCTGACTCTGGTGGAGCGGGAGGGCATCAGCAACGTCCGGGTCGCTCACGGGGACGCCTTGGAGCTGCTGGCCGAACAGGTCCCGAAGGCATCGCTCGCAGGGGTGCGCGTCTTCTTCCCCGACCCGTGGCCCAAGGCCCGCCATCACAAGCGCCGGCTCGTCCAGAGCCCGGCGGTGTCTTTGGTGGTCAGCCGGATCGAGCCCGGTGGCTTCCTGCACCTGGCGACCGACGTCGCCGACTACGCCGCGCTCATGCTTGACGTGGTGAACTCAGAACCATTGCTGCACAACGACTACCAGGGCTTCGCCCCACGCCCTGCCGACCGGCCACTGACCCGGTACGAAGCCCGCGGCTGCGACAACGGCCGTCCGGTCGCCGATCTCGTTCTCCGCCGGCTGCCGACCTAGAACGGGTCAGCGTCAGGCGGTGCTCCAGGGCGACCAGCCCTGCTCGACCCAGATCCGGTAGGCGACGATGTCCTGCTGGGCGCAGCTGGCGAGCTCGGGGCGGGCCGCGAACGCCCGGCCACCGTGCCCCTGCCACAGTCCCTGCGTCATCTGCCAACAGCCGCGGTATGTCCCGCTGGCGGACACGTCACGACAGTTCCCACCGCTCTCGGCACGCACCACGTGGCGGGCTGTGGCCGAGGCGCGCCAGACGCTCATCGGGATAGCGGCCCGCGCCCTGCTCGAGTGCATCGCTGCCGGGCTGCGCGTGATGTCACCCCGGTACACCGCGACCGGCTTCTTGGCCGGCGACTTCTTCGCCGCCGCCTTGAGCTGAGCTGCTCGCGCGGCCGCAGCTGCCGCGCGGGCCCGGGCCACGGCCCTAGCCTTGGCTGCGGCCTTGGCTGCGGCCTTGGCCTTGGCCTTGGCCGCAGCGGCTGCCTTCGCCTTCGCCGCGGCGATCTGGTTCGCCCGAGCGGTCGCGGCGGCCCGCAGCCTCACCGTCTGCGCGAGCTGTGCTGCGGTCGGCGGGCGGGTGCCGTCCGCGAGCAGGGCGACGTGGGCGCTGATGCTCAGGCTGCCTGGGCTGTAGCCGGTGCGGTACACCGGGAACTGTGGGTCCGCTACTGCGCCGTCGAAGGTTGACCCCTCCACGAAGGCCACGGCATTGGTGGCACCCGCGTCGGCGGCGTGCGCCGCAGCGACCCAGCCACCACCGGCTAGCGCGATGGCGAGGCCACCGATGAGCGCGACACGATGCCCACCCGATCGCTGGGGCGGGAGTCTGTGGCGTGACGAACGTGACGAAGCGGACATGGATCCTCCGACTCGCCTACGAGGTGAGCTGTCGGGTTGGGCCAGAGGATCAGGCCTGCCGCAGAGTCCGCGGCTTCACCCCGAGACCGTCACTGGCGGTGACGGTCGGATGTGGGTCCCCCGCTCCCGTCCGGAGCGTGTCCCACGGCCGGGGACGGGACTCGGCGAGCCGGCCGTGACGACCCTGCTTCCCCACAGGGCCGAGCGTGACGCTAGCCCATCAGGGCCTCGCCGTCGACGGGCGGTGCAGCCCTGCGAGCTCGTTCAGAGGGCCTCAGACCACGACACACCGTCACCACCAGCGTCGATCACACTATGTAACTGATCGAATACGCGGTAGCAATCGACCGTCAGCCTGGCTCCACGCCGACTCCCACCCACGTCACGGCGTCGCGTCGTAGTGTCCGGCTCAGGGGATCGAGGGCGGCCGAGACCATCAGGAGATCGATCATGAAGAGCACGATGCAGCACGTCCCGCTGGCGATCTCGCGTCTGCTGAACCAGGGGTCGAGGTTCCACGCGACCTCCACCGTGGTCACCTGGACCGGTGACGGGACCCGGACTCTCACGTATGCACAGGTCGGAGCCAGGTCCGCTCAGCTCGCCCATGCCCTGCGTGGTCTCGGCGTCGACGCGGACCAGCGGGTCGCCACTTTCATGTTCAACAACAACGAACATCTCGAGGCGTACCTCGCGGTCCCCAGCATGGGCGCGGTGCTGCACACGCTCAACATCCGCCTGTTCCCGGAGCAGGTCTCGTACATCGCCACGCACGCCGAGGATCACGTCGTCATCGTCGATGGTGCCCTGGTACCAGTGCTTTCCAAGATCCTGCCCGACATGCCGACCGTTCGCCACGTCATCGTCACCGGCGGCGCGGACGGCACTGTGCTGAAGCGACCCGGCGTCGAGGTCCATGCGTACGAAGAACTTCTGGCCGCCCAGCCGACGGAGTTCAAGTGGCCCGAGATCGACGAGGATGACGCGGCTGCGCTGTGTTACACGAGTGGCACCACCGGCAATCCCAAGGGAGTCGCCTACAGCCACCGTTCCATCTGGCTGCACTCGATGCAGGTCTGCACCGCCGAGGCCTTCGGATTCGGACCGGCCGACAAGGTGCTCGCGGTCGTGCCCCAGTTCCACGCGATGTCCTGGGGACTGCCGTACGCCGCGTTCATGAGCGGGGCCTCGCTGGTCATGCCGGACCGGTTCCTGCAGGCCGAGCCCTTGGTCCGGATGATCGAGCAGGAGCGTCCGACGCTAGCCGGCGCCGTCCCGACGATCTGGGCGGACCTGTTGCGCTACTTGGACGATCACGGTGGTGACATATCCAGCCTGCGCGAGGTGGTGGTCGGCGGCTCGGCAGTGCCGCCGACCTTGATGCGGGCGTTCCTGGACCGCTACGGCCTGCGCATCGTCCACGCCTGGGGGATGACGGAGACCTCACCGCTCGGCTCGGTCGCGCGACCGCCCGGCGGCCTGGACGAGCAGAGCGAGTGGGAGTACCGGATCAGCCAGGGTCGGCTGCCCGCATCCGTGGAGGGCCGGCTTGTCGGCCCCGGAGGTGAGGTGCTCGCTCACGACGGGGTCTCCGTGGGTGAGCTGGAGGTACGCGGCAACTGGGTGACCGGCAGCTATCTGCACGACCCGGCCCCGGAGAAGTTCGACGACGGCTGGCTGCGTACCGGCGACGTGGGTTCGCTGACCCCGGACGGCTTCCTGCACCTGACCGACCGGGCCAAGGACGTCATCAAGTCCGGTGGGGAGTGGATCTCCTCGGTCGAGCTGGAGAACCACCTCATGGCCCATCCCGACGTGGTCGAGGCCTCTGTGGTGGGCGTACCGGACGACCACTGGGGAGAGCGGCCGCTGGCGACCGTCGTCCTGCGGGACGGTGCAACGGCGGATCCTGCTGCGCTGCGGGAGTTCTTGGCCGCCCGCGTGGCCCGCTGGCAGCTGCCGGAGCGCTGGGCGATCATCGAGGAGGTCCCCAAGACCAGCGTCGGGAAGTTCGACAAGAAGGCACTGCGTGCCAGCTACGCCGCCGGCGAGCTGGACGTGACATCGCTGGCGTGAGTCCCTGTCGGTCGATGAGTTTCGGTCCGGCTGCTGCATCTGGGTGACAGCAGGGCTTGACAGTCACCCGGTTGGCCCTCATGGTCTGGTCCGGGTATACCGAACCTTCCTGGCATGACACCCACCGGGACAGAGGCCATGGTTCGCTCCATGCTGTGCGCCGTGCACCGGCGGGACCACGAGCATGGCGGGGAGTCCTGCCACCCCCACCAGGTCGAGGTGGTCCACTTCGGCCCAGCCTCGATCGCGGTCTGCCACGACTGCGGGTTCGAGTCCGGCTTCCACTCGATGCGCGACTGCGAGCGCGCCGCCGGACTGCACCGGTCCGGGACCGTCTGAGGGACTCTCAGCAGCCTTCGTTCGACCCGCCCCTCCCACCAGCCACGTCACTGCCCGAGCGGCGCTGACCCCGTGGCCCCGCAGTGCTCCGTACCCACAGGTCCGATCTCCTCGTGGGAAGAGCTCCCCCGAAGGACGCGCCCGCAAGTGGCGGCACTCAAGTTCTAGGGCGCCATTGCCGATGCCGTAGTCATGCCAGGTCGAGACGACCGGGCACCTGGCCTCGACTCGACGGAGAAGACAATGGACGACGACCTGCTGCAGGAGATGGAAGCCGGGAACGGCCCGACTCCCACCGACCGCGCCCGTCGGCGCCGGCTGGCCACGACCGTGGCCATCTGCGGCCTTGCCTTCATCGGTTTCGGCCAGCTGTCGACCGGGGCCTTCTTCACGGACCAGGCCGACGCCAACCTCACGTACACCGCCGGTGACGTGAAGATCATGGCGGACGGGCAGAGCACCTACCAGATTCCTGCCGGTACGTTCGCCAAGATGGCGCCGGGCGATGTCTCGTTCGTGCCGCTCACGATCAGCAGCACGGGCGCTCTCGACCTGCGCTACGCGATGACCGGTGTGACCGTCGACGGTCCGAACGCTCCCACCAACAACCCGCTCTCCGCGATCCTGCAGTACAACGTCTACTCCGTCCCGTTGGCGAACTGCAACGCGGCCGGGGTCGGGGGCGGAACCCTCCTCTCGACCGGGAACGCGCTGATCGGCACCTCCGAGACGCCGCTGTTCGGGGACAAGGCCACCGGCGCACAGGCCGGAGACCGCCCCCTCTCTGCGGGCGCCAGCGAGCCGCTCTGCGTGAGCATCACGTTCCCTTCGGCCGCCGACAACTCCTACGCCCTGGACACCGCCGCGGTAACCATGACCTTCTACGCAGAGCAGACCGCGAACAACTAGACCAGGACAGCACCTCAGGGTGCGACGTCGACACCGGACCCTCCAGGACGGGATGAGACATGACAACGGCCACGGCTGAGCACGTGGACGCCGCGCAGGGATGGCGCGCGGCAGCCAACGCTCGGGCGGAGCACGCTCTGCGCGCGACGAACTGGCGCCGGCTCGTATTCCGGTTGGTGCTCGCGATCTTCGTGCTGCTCATCCTTGTCGCGTACGCGGTACCCCTCTGGTTCCAGCTGCAGGGGGACCGGATCCTGGCAGTGACGAGCGGTTCGATGGAGCCGGAGATCCAGCCGGGCGACGCCGTGGTGATCCGCCCGATCACCGACCCGTCCCAGCTACGGGTAGGACAGGTCGTCACGTTCTACGCCGGCGGAGATGCGAACAAGTTCATCACGCACCGGATCACCGGGCTGTACTCCGTGGTTCGCCGTGATCAGCATTCCCACGACGCGCTGAAGGACCAGAACGGCAACGACATCGTCGACCCGTACATCAGCACGAAGGGTGACGCGAACCACTTCCCCGACCCGAACCTGACCCCCGCGGCCCAGGTGCGCGGCGTGGTCAAGGAGATCCACACCGGCTGGGGCTACCTGCTGGGCTGGGGCCACTCCCCGCGCGGACGGTTCCTGCTGTTCATGCCGCCGCTGCTGATGCTGCTCGGGGCCGAGCTGATCTCCCGGATCCCGGACCGCTGGTCGCGAAAGCGCTGGGCCAAGACCCTCGGCGCGGTCCGTGACCGGGAACGCCACAACGCCGGGCCGCTGGCCCGGGACAAGGCCACGAGACATGTCGAGCACGCGCGCTGAGCCCGCGCGGAGCGGAGCCCGCCTCGTCGCCGTTGCCGTCGTCCTGTCGGCAGCGGCGACGAGCGCTGTCCTGCTGCCCGGCGCCGAGGCCACATCCACCGCGGCGGTCTTCTCGGCGCAAGCCGCGGCGGCTGCGACGGTTACCGCCACTCCCGCCTGCGCGTCCGGGACCGCCGCGTACGCCACCTACCTCGCCGCGATGGTCCCGGCCCCGATGCTGTGGTGGCGCTTCGACACGGCCGCCGGCGCCACGACAGTGGCGGACTTCGCCCCCGGCGGCACGAACAAGGGCACCGCCCGGAAGGTCGCGGGCGCGTCAACGCTCGGGCTGACCTTCGGCACGGCCGGCTCCGGTGTGATCAACTGCGACACCACGTTCGGGATGCTGACGGCCGGCGCGCCCAGCACCGGTTTCGTGGTGCTCCCGACCAGGCGCGTGTCCCCGACCACGCTCACGCTGAGCCTCTGGGTGAAGCTCCCGGCAGGTGCCAGTGGCCGACTTCTCGGCTTCGGGAACTCCCGGAACGGGACGTCCGGAAAGCAGGACCGGGCGCTGGCGATCGACGCCACCGGCCACGTCACGTTCACTCTCAACAAGGCGGCAGGCCTTCCCCTCGTACTCACCAGCACGACGCCGGTCACCGACGGCAAGGCCCACCTGCTGGTGGCGACCCTGGCCCCCGGGGCATCCGGCCAGGCCGCCTTGTACGTCGACGGTGCGCTCGTTGCCTCCAGTCCCATCACTCCGGGGGTGCTGGCCGCGACCTACAACGGGTACTGGCGTGCCGGATATGACACGCCGAAGCAGTGTCCGGGCGACCTCGACGAGGTCGCGATCTGGGAGGGCGCCGCCCTGTCGCCCGCCCAGGTGACGACGCTGGCGGGCTCCGACCACTGGTGGTGAGACCTCAAGATCACTGTCAGTGACGTCGATGGGTGAGGGGGAAGACCCGCGTCCATCAACTGACTCGACGGCGCGACGGGAGAAGAAGGGAGGCATGATGCGGCGGCGCCGAAGGTCGTTGACGACGACGTTCGCCGTGGTGAGCCTGCTCTCCATGGCGGCGCTCGGTGCTGCCCTGGTAGGCCTGATGTCCAACCTGATGAAGGCGCAGGCCCTCGACGAGGCCATCCGCACCGCGGGGGCGTACGCCAGCGCCGGTGTCGACGAAAAGGTCCCCCTGACCGAGTGGCAGGCGGAGAACCTCTCCCCCGCGACGATCGCCAGGCTTCGCACCATGTCGACCGCCACGTCGGGGTTCCGCATCGACGACACGCTGCTCGCGGTTCGGCTGTGGAGCAACTCCGGCCGTGCCCTGTTCGACTCCGACCCGATGCACGTCGGAGGGTTCCCGGACGTCAACCGCCTCGACAGTGCGGTGCGATACGGGGTCCCCTCGGCCGCGATCGTCGGGCAGGTGTCCTCGGACTCCACCTCGGCCTCCCCGTACGTCACACCAGGTCCGAGCAGCTCGGCCCGCCCGCAAGCCACCAGCCCCTCACCAGGTGCCAGCGCCTCGAGCTCGAGCCGACCGGGCAGCGAGTCGACACCCGGGACCTTGACCAACGGGTTCCGCAGCGACGTCCGCAACGTCGTCGACGTGTACGTCCCGGCTCAGGGCCACAAGAACGTCGGCGCGATCGAGATCGTGCTCAACTACGACGCCACCGAGGCGGCGACGACGGCTGCGGTACGTAACGTCGCGACCCTCGTGCTGGCCGGGCTCGCTGTCCTGTGGATCCTGCTGTTCCGTACCGTCCGGGGAGCCAGCCGGCGCCTGCGCCTGTCTGCCTCGGAGAACGCCCGCCTGGCGCTGCTCGACCCGCTCACGGGGCTGCCCAACCGTCGGCTGCTGTCCGAACGTCTGGAACGAGCTGTCGACCGGGCCATCGCCGAGGACAACCACGTCGGCCTGCTGCTGCTGGACATCGACCGCTTCAAGGAGATCAACGACTCCCTGGGCCACGACCGCGGCGACCTGCTGCTCATCGACGTGGCCCGTCGGCTCGAGGAAGTCGTACGTGAGACCGATACCGTGGCCCGCCTCGGCGGTGACGAGTTCGCGGTCCTGCTGCCCACGGTTCGCAGCATCGATGACGCGGCGGTCCTGGCCGAGCGGGTCCTGTCCGTCTTCTCCGAGCCGTACGACATCGACGGGCTCGTTCTCCACGTCGAGAGCTCGCTCGGGCTGGCACTGCTGCCCGACCACGCCGCCGACGTCAGTGCCCTCATGAAGCGCGCCGACATCGCGATGTACGCGGCGAAGGCGGCACGGCGGGGGATGAGCATCTACTCCGCCGACGGTGACGGCAACTCTCCCGCCAAGCTGGTGCTGCTCGGGGACCTGCGCAAGGCCCTCGACGTCGACGACCAGCTCTCGGTGCACTACCAGCCCAAGCTCAATCTCAACACCGGCGAGGTCGCGGGCCTGGAGGCCCTGCTGCGCTGGCACCACCCCAAACGAGGGCTCATCCCGCCCAGCGACTTCATCCCGCTGGCCGAGCAGACCGGCCTGATCCACACGCTCACGCAGCGCGTGCTGGAACTCGTGCTGAGCCAGCTCCGCGACTGGAGCGTGGGGGGCTGGGACATCCAGGTCGCCGTGAACCTCTCCGCCCTCAACCTGGCCGAGCCGGACCTGGACGTACGGATCGGGCGGATGCTGGAGGAGTACGGCGTGCCGGCACATCTGCTCGAGTTCGAGATCACCGAGAGCGCCATCGTGCAGGACCCGGAGCGGGCCGCCCAGGTGCTGCAACGGATCGCCGACATGGGCTCCACCATCGCGTTGGACGACTTCGGCATCGGCAACACCTCGATCAGCCAGCTGCGTTCCCTGCCGATCGACACGCTGAAGATCGACCAGTCCTTCGTCACCGACATGACCGAGGGCGGCGAGGTGCTCGTCAAGGTGGTCACCGACCTGGCTCACGAGTTCCGGATGGTCGCGGTCGCCGAGGGCGTCGAGCAGCCGGAGGTGGCCGAGAAGCTGCGCCGCCTGGGCTGTGACCTGGCGCAGGGCTACCTGTACGCCCGCCCGGTGTCGGCCGCGGACCTCGGCGAGGTCCTGGCCCGTCTGGGCGTCAAGCCCGCAGCGGTCCCGGCCGCCGCCGCGGACCTCATCACCGGCTGAGCCCCGCCCCACCCGGGACGTTCACCGGCGTTTGATCGACGACACGCCGTACGGAGCGCCGAAACCTCGACCAGACGCCGGTGAACCACCACTCGATCAACCAAACGCCGGTGAGCCTCCCGAGCGGCAGAGGACAGCGGGCGGTAGGGCTGCTGGCCGCGGCGGCCAGCCGCGGCGGCGGGCGGGATTGGTAGGTTAGGTTTGCCTAAGTTGGTGGCCGACGGCTCGATACGAGCCAGGACGATCCGAGGACCGCGTCATGAGCTCGAGCCAGATCGCCCTGCTGGGCGCCATCGCCGGCATCACGATCTTCATCGGGCTTCCGGTGGGTCGGGTCCGTACCGCGATGCCTCGGACTCGGGTGATGCTCAACGCCGTCGCCACCGGCATCCTGATCTTCCTGGTGTGGGACGTCCTCACCCACGCCTGGGACCCCGTCGACGTCGCCCTCAGCGACCATGACTACGGGACCGCGACCGGCTACGGCATCGTCTTCGCCGCCTCGTTCGCGGTCGGGATCATGAGCCTGGTCTACTTCGATCGTTGGATAGCGCGGAAGGCGCGCCGCCCTCTGCCGGTCGGCCCCGGAGCCGCGGCGGCGACCGAGCTCGCGGGGGCGCCTGACAACGTCGCCCGGGCAGGCAACCTCGCCATGATGATCGCGATCGGTATCGGGCTGCACAACTTCGGCGAGGGCCTGGCGATCGGCAACAGCGCGGCGTCCGGTGAGCTGCAGCTGGCGGTCCTGCTCGTCATCGGATTCGCTCTGCACAACGCGACGGAGGGTTTCGGGATCGTCGCGCCCCTGACTGCCGAGGGCATCCGTCCGAGCTGGGGTCGGCTGGCGCTGCTCGGGCTCATCGGTGGCGGCCCGACGTTCCTGGGGACGATCGTGGGCGAGCAGTTCGTCAGCGACGTCATGTCGATCGTGTTCCTGGCCCTGGCCGCCGGATCGATCCTGTACGTGGTCATCGAGCTGCTCGCCGTCGCGCGGCGCATGGGCCACAAGGAGCTCATGACGTGGGGGCTCGTCCTGGGCGTCATGCTCGGCTTTGCAACCGATGCGATCGTCACAGCTGCCGGCGCCTGATCCCGGCGGCCCAGGGGTCACGACTCCAACAAACCCAGGCGCACCAGATCGGCCCGCAGTCGCGCGGGGGTGGAGAAGTGCAGTCCGAGGTACCCCAGCCGGCGGCTCGCCTCCACGTTCACCGGTGAGTCGTCGATGAAGACCGTCCGGTCGGGGATCACCCCGAAACGCTGTGGCAGCAGCCGGAAGAACGCGGGATCAGGCTTGATGAGCCGCTCCTCGCCGGAGACAAGGATGTCCCGGAAGCTCTGGAGTACGCGAAAACTGTTGCGCGCGAGCGGAAACGTCTCAGCCGACCAATTGGTCATCGCGAAGAGGGCGACCCCGCGTCGCTCCAGCTCCTCGACGATCCGAACCGTGCCGGGGATCTCACCCCCGAGCATCTCCTGCCACCGGTCGTAGTACGCCTGGATGAGATCAGCCCGCGCGGGGTGAAGGCTCTGGAGCATCTCGGTCGCCTCCGCAAGGGGTCGGCCACGGTCCTGCTCAGCGTTCCAGCTGGGCGTGCACACCGACCCGAGGAACTCCTCCATGGCGGCCTCGTCGCCGTCGAACAGGCTGCGATATAGCCGACGGGGATCCCAGTAGATGAGCACGCCACCGAGGTCGAAGACCACGGCGTCCGGCGGCGTCCCCACGACCCAGGACTGTAGCCCCGCAGCACGATCACATGATCGCGGGGCGAGCCCACCACCTTGGCGGGTCAGGCGGGGCCGAGCGTGTGGACGAACAGGCCGCTGCGCAGCTTGGGCTCGAACCACGTCGACTTCGGCGGCATCACGAGTCCGGCGTCGGCGACCGCGAGCAGCTCCTCGGTCGAGGTCGGGTGCAGGCTGAAGGCCACCTTCGACGGGTCCGCATCGACGAGGCGCACGAGCTCGGCTACACCGCGGATGCCCCCGACGAACGTGAGCCGCGGCTCGGTCCGCGGGTCAC
>JANWJC010000087.1 GCA_025449595.1 Acidobacteriota bacterium
CCGGTTCGTACGCGACGCCCGCCAGCCCGAGCTGCCCGTCGTGCTGCTCGAGGACGCGGGCGCGCTGGTCGGGCTCGTGCTGGCCCTGGGCGGGGTCACGATGGCCGAGGTGACCGGGGACGGGCGCTGGGACGGTCTGGGCTCCTTCGCGATCGGGACGCTGTTGATCGTGATCGCGGTGTTCCTGACCATGGAGATGTCCTCGATGCTCGTGGGGGAGAGCGCGCTGCCGGGGCAGGAGATCGCCATCCGCGAGGCGCTGGAGGCCGAGCCCGCCATCGACCGTGTCATCCACCTGCGCACCCTCCACGTCGGTCCCGACCAGCTGCTCGTGGCCGCGAAGATCGCCGTGGGCCGCGCGGACACCGCGGTGCAGGTGGCAGAGGCGATCGACGCGGCCGAGGCCCGGGTCAGAGCCGTCGTGCCCACCGCGACGTACGTCTTCCTCGAGCCCGACATCGACCGGACGGGCAGCGAGCCGGCCCCGCACCCGAGCGACGCGCCGGCGCCCTGATCGCAGCGGTGACACGCCGAGGTTGGTCCGGGCCGGGCCTGAGGTGCCACAATGGCGTCACGCTGCGGTGACCACCCCCGCCCAGCCGCTGACGGACCATCGAAGCCTCGTGCCGCCCGTCGTGCCCTGCCCGTCACGTCTGTAGGAGCCGACGAATGTCTGTAACCACCGGTACGACCCTCGACTTCAAGGTCGCCGACCTGAGCCTGGCCGAGTTCGGCCGCAACGAGATCCGCCTCGCCGAGCACGAGATGCCCGGACTGATGACGCTGCGCGCGGAGTTCGGCCCCTCGCAGCCGCTGGCCGGTGCCCGCATCGCAGGATCCCTGCACATGACGGTGCAGACCGCCGTGCTGATCGAGACCCTTGTCGCGCTCGGCGCCGACGTGCGCTGGGTGTCCTGCAACATCTTCTCCACCCAGGACCACGCCGCGGCCGCGGTCGTCGTGGGCCCCACCGGCACGGTCGTCGCGCCCGCCGGGGTCTCGGTGTTCGCCTGGAAGGGCGAGACCCTTCCGGAGTACTGGTGGTGCACCGAACGGATGCTCACCTGGCCCGACGGCGCCGGCCCGAACATGGTGCTCGACGACGGCGGCGACGCCACGCTGCTGATCCACCAGGGCACCGACTTCGAGGCCGCCGGGGTCGTACCGAGCGCCACCGACGAGGACTCCGAGGAATACACCGTCATCCTCGACCTGCTGCGGGCCTCGCTCGCCAGCGACCCGACGAAGTTCACGCGGATGGGCGCGGGTATCAAGGGCGTCACCGAGGAGACCACCACCGGGGTGAACCGCCTCTACGAGTTCGCGAAGGCCGGCACGCTGCTGTTCCCGGCGATCAACGTCAACGACTCGGTCACCAAGAGCAAGTTCGACAACAAGTACGGCACCCGGCACTCCCTCATCGACGGCATCAACCGCGCGACGGACGTCCTCATCGGTGGCAAGGTCGCTGTCGTCCTCGGGTACGGCGACGTCGGCAAGGGCTGCGCGGAGTCGCTGCGCGGGCAGGGTGGCCGGGTGATCGTCACCGAGGTGGACCCGATCTGCGCGCTGCAGGCAGCGATGGACGGCTACCAGGTCGCGACCCTCGACGATGTCGTGGACAGTGCCGACATCTTCGTCACCGCAACGGGGAACAAGGACATCATCACCGCCGAGCACATGGCGCGGATGAAGCACCAGGCGATCGTCGGCAACATCGGCCACTTCGACAACGAGATCGACATGGCCGGTCTGGCGCACACGCCCGGCATCGTGCGCAACACCATCAAGGCGCAGGTCGACGAGTGGACCTTCCCGGCCGCGGACGGCAGGCCCGCGCACTCGATCCTCGTGCTGTCGGAGGGCCGGCTGCTCAACCTGGGCAACGCCACCGGTCACCCGTCGTTCGTCATGAGCAACTCGTTCGCGAACCAGACCATCGCGCAGATCGAGCTGTTCACCAAGAACGACGAGTACGAGCGCCAGGTCTACGTGCTTCCGAAGATCCTCGACGAGAAGGTCGCCCGGATGCACCTCGCCGCCCTCGGCGTGCACCTCACCGAGCTGACGAAGTCGCAGGCCGAGTACATCGGCGTGGACGTCGCCGGCCCGTACAAGCCCGACCACTACCGGTACTGAGACTCCCCTACCGGGACTGAGGCTCGCGCGATGGCCGACCCCACTCCGGTAGCGGGGTCGGAGCCGGACGTCTGGGCGGGGGCGGCGTACCTCGGCGCCCCCGCCACGGTCCCGGAGGCGGTGGCGGCCGGCCGGGTGCTGCGGGTCCCGCGATGGGGACTGGCCGACGTGGTCATCCTCGTGGTGGCGGTTCTGTTCGTCCCGACCCTGATCCTGTCGGTCGCGCTGGCCATGGGGGTGTCCAGGACCGGCGGCGCGTTCCTGCTGCTCGCCGCCGCGACGCCGTGGATCGTCTTCGCCGGCTGGCCGTTGCTGACGACGCACCTGCAGGGCAACGGCGTCCGCATCGACCTGGGATATGTCTTCCGGCGCAGCGACATCGGCTGGGGCATCGGCGGCGGCGTCGCGTGCTTCGTGCTCGCGACCCCGGTGGGCTGGCTCACGGAGAAGATCTTCGGAGACTTCGACTCCGCCGCCGGCAACGCGGCCGCGCAGTCCACTGCACCGCGCTGGGTGCTGGTCCTCTATGCGCTCATGGTCTCGATAGGAGCCCCGCTGATCGAGGAGCTCGCCTTCCGGGGGCTGGTCTTCGGCGCGGTCGCGAAGTACGCGTCGGGTCGCGGAGAGTCGTTGCGGGCCATCATGATCTGGGCCGGATTCTGGGCGACAGTGCTCTTCGCCGGCATCCATCTGGAACCGGTGCGCATCCCGGTGCTGCTCGTGATCGGAGCGGTGCTGTCCTACCTGCGGATCCGCACCGGCCGGGTCGGGGCCAGCGTGATCGCCCACTCCCTCAACAACATCCCGGGAGCGCTGGGCATCGCCCTGCTGGGGTTGTGAGGGGGCCGCGCCGTCAGCTCGAGGTCCTCCGCGGCAGCACCAGGACGATCACCAGCGTGATGCAGCTGAAGAAGAACCCGAGGATCGCGAACAGGACCGCGCTGTATCCCTTGCCGCCGGCGATCTTCGCGCAGGCCCAGGCGAAGATGATTCCGACGATCAGACCGACGATGCTGTATCCGTAGCTGACGTCGCTGCTCATGAGGGCTCCCGTGATCGAGGATGCTCGATGTTGCGCAGAGCCTGGCAGATTCCGGCCGCTGATGAGGTTCGATGTGGATCAGTGGCCTACGAGGGCATGACGAAGCCGCCGCCGGGGGGAGGAACGCTCGGCGGGGCAGGATCCCTCGGCTCGTTCACGAGCGACTGGGGTGGCGGTGCAGCTGGGCGCGGGCGCGCATCCGGTGACGACGGTGCGCGCGCCGGGCCCGCGAGGTACGCGCGTCGGCCGCGCTCGCCCAGGACCGCGGCCAGATACGCCGCCGGTGGGCAGCCCGGCAGCGGCGGCGGCGTCACTCGGGCGGCGATCTCCCCGGCCAGGGTGGTGGCCAGGCGCTCTCGGACGTCCGGGGCCAGTGAGCTCCAGCGGGCCAGCAGCTGGCGCGCCTGCGCCGCTGCGGGCTCCGGCAGGCGCGAGAGGTCCAAGGTGGCGGCCCAGCCCTCCAGCCCGGGCGGGATGGTGCTGACCTGGGCCACGATCGCCGCGCGGGTCACCCGTTCGTTGACCACCAGCGTGCCCTCGAAGTGGTCACCGAGCCGCTGGCCCTGCACCGAGACCAGGGAGGCGATGAGGCCGAGCGCGCCGGAGGTCAGCCAGAACTCGATGATCATGAAGAGCGCCCGGCCCAGTGCGTGCCGGAACCGGGTCGGTCCGCCGTCGTCGCGTACGACCCGCAGGCCCATCGCGAGCTTGCCGAGCGAACGGCCGTGGCTCAGCGTCTCGACCGTCGTCGGGTAGCCCACCAGTACCGCGACGGTCCCGACCAGTGCCAGCGCTGCGGTCAGCGCCGGGTCGAGGCCCGTGCTGGCCCAGGCAGTGAGCACCAGGACCACGATGAGCAGCGGCACCTGGACCAGCAGGTCGATGGCCAGGGCCAGCGTGCGCGAGGGGAGCTGGGCGACCCGCAGGTCCAGCGCGACGGCCTCGCCGATGACCGGGACGGTGTCGGTGGGGTCGCCAGCGAGCGGGTTCACGGCACTAGTGTCTCGGTCGACCGCCCGCGCCGAGCCGGAAGGGGCGCCGACGTGGACACGGACGCCTTCGTGGCGGCGCACCGCGCGCAGTGGGCCCGCCTCGACGAGCTCTCCCGCCGGCGCTCCCTGACCGGTGCCGAGGCGGACGAGCTGGTCGACCTGTACCAGCGCAGCGCGACGCATCTGTCGGTCCTGCGCTCGGCGTACCCGGACCCCTCGCTGCTGGGCCGGCTGTCCCAGAGCATCGCGCGGGCCAGGTCCGCGGTCACCTCCGCGCACACCACGGCGTGGAGCGACCTGTCGCGGTTCGTGCTGCGCTCGTTCCCGGCGGCCGCGTACCGCGCTCGCTGGTGGTGGCTCGGGGTCGCGGTGGCATCGATCATCGTGGCGATCGGGATCGGGTGGTGGGTGGCCGTCAACGCCGACGTGCAGTCCGCTGTCGCAACGCCGGACGACATCGCGCAGCTCGTAAACCACGACTTCGCCACCTACTACTCCTCCAACCCGGCGAGCTCGTTCGCGACCCAGGTGTGGACCAACAACGCCTGGGTCGCTGCACTGTCGCTGATCGGCGGGGCGTGCCTGTGCCTGCCGGCCGCGTACGTCCTGTGGCAGAACGCCGCGAACGTCGGTCTCATCGGCGGGCTGATGGCCTCGGCCGGGCGCCTGGACCTGTTCTTCGGCCTGATCCTCCCGCACGGGCTGCTCGAGCTGACCGCGGTGTTCCTGGCCGCCGGGGCCGGCATCCGGGTGGGCTGGCAGATCATCGACCCGGGGCGTCGCCCGCGCTCGGTGGCGCTGGCCACCGAGGGCCGGGCCGCGATCACGATCGCGATCGGGCTGGTCGCGGTGCTGCTGGTCAGCGGGCTGGTGGAGGCGTTCGTCACCCCGTCGCCGCTGCCGACGTGGGCGCGCATCAGCATCGGGGCGCTGGTGTGGCTGGCCTTCCTGGCGTACGTCGTGGTCCTCGGGCGGCGTGCGATCGCCGAGGGGGAGGACGGCGACCTGCGCGGTGCCGGTCTGCAGACCGACGTGCTGCCGTACGCCGGTTGAACCCGACCGGGCCGCCGCACTCAGTCCGGCAGGCCGGGGTGCCGATGGTTGACCCGAGGCCGGTGTCGCACCGGTCGGAGGAGGCATCGCCATGGCGCTGCTGCTGGACTCGGCCGCACCGGACTTCACGCTGCCCGGGTGGGACGGCTCGGTGCCCCACACGTACACGTTGTCCCAGCGCGAGCCCGGGCCGATGGTGCTGGCGTTCTACCCCGGGGACGAGCGGGTCGTGTGCACCCGGCAGCTGTGCTCGTACTCCGACCGTCTTGCCGAGCTGCACGAGTACGACGCCACGGTGTGGGCGATCTCCCCGGACGGCGTGTCCGCGCATCGGGACTTCTCCGCCGGGAACCGGCTCGCGATGCCGCTGCTGTCCGACCCGGCGCACGCGGTGGCCCGCAGCTACGGCGTGCTCGGCCCGTTCGGGCTGCGGCGCTCGGTCTTCGTGCTCGACCGCGCCGGTCGGGTCGCCTGGCGCTGGGTCGCCACGGTGAACCTGACGTTCCCGGGCCTGGACGAGGTACGTCGAGCGCTGGACCGTACCGGCGCCGCCCTCGGGCGAAGCCATGCCGGCGCCACCTCGCCACGGTGGAGCTGACGGTCCCGGACCCACCCCGAACGACACCCGGCGGCACCCCCCAACCACCGCCGCCTCAACTGCCTTGATCTTCCCCTTGGGACGATCAAGGCAGTTCAACTGCGTGATCTGACCCGAAGTAGCGATCATGGACCGGCTGGAAGGCCCCCAGCCCGTCCAGATGGGCCGCGGCTGCTCGGGCTCTGGGTTACAGCCGGCCTGCGGCCTTGAGCGCCAGGTAGCGGTCGGCCAGGTCCGGACCGAGCTGATCCGGCCCCGCGTCGACGAGCTCGACGCCCAGGGCGGTGAGCTGGGAGGCGGTACGGTCCCGCGCTGCCACCGCCGCCGCCCCCGCGGCCCGGTCGTACACCGCTGCAGCATCGCCGCGGGCCTGTGCCATCTGCTGCACGCGCGGGTCCTGCACGGAGGCGAGGACGACGAGGTGACGGGTGGTGAGCGCGGGCAGGACCGGGAGCAGCCCTTCGGCCATGGCAGCCGGTTCCAGAGGGGTGAGCAGCACGACGAGGGCGCGCTGACGTACCCGGGCCTGCACAGCGGCGACCAGCCCGACTGCGTCGGTCTCGACCAGCTCGGGCTCGACGTAGGTCAGCGCTCCGGCGATCCGGGCCAGCAGGTCCGCCCCTCCTGAGCCGCGGACGTCGGCACGCACGGCACGGTCGTACGCCAGCAGGTCGACCCGGTCCCCGGCGCGGGAGGCCAGCGCGGCGAGCAGCTGAGCGGCGTCCATGGCAGCGTCCAGGCGGGTCCCGTCCCCGATCCGGCCGGCGGAGGTTCGGCCGCAGTCCACGACGATCACCACCCGCCGGTCGCGCTCGGGCCGCCAGGTGCGCACCATCACGTCGGCCGCGCGCGCGGTCGCGCGCCAGTCGATGGACCGTACGTCGTCGCCGGCCACGTACTCGCGCAACGAGTCGAACTCCGTGCCCTGGCCGCGCACCATCACGGCGGTCCGCCCGTCGAGCTCGCGCAGCCGGGCCAGCCGGGATGGCAGGTGCTTGCGGGAGGGGAAGGCCGGCAGCACGCGGACCGCCCACGGCACCGCGTGCGAGCCCTGCCGGCCGGCCAGGTGCAGCGGCCCGAGCGAGCGGATCGTGACGCGGTCCGGGCGGCGCTCACCGCGCCGGGTGGGGACGAGCAGGGTGTTGATCCGGGCGATCCGGTCTGCTGGTACGTCGAGGCGGTGCCGGGTCACCCGCACGCCGGCTGAGGGCACCCAGGCGTCGCGCACCTGGCCGCGTACCGTCCGGCGGCCCGGGTTGCGCACCGTCAGCGTGACGGTCCCCGGCTCCCCGAGCCGGGTCGACGTCGCGCCGCTGCGCGAGAGCTGCAGGGGGCGTACCGCTCCGGCGAGCACCACGTCCAGGGCGGCGAGCACCAGCAGCGCCCCGTCGACGGCGAGCAACGCCCCCCAGGACCGCACCGCCACCGCCACCAGCAGGCTCGCCACGAGGACGACGCCGGCGAACCGGGAGGTCACGATCACGGTCGCGAGTATGGCGCAGCCCCGGCCGCGTGCTGGCGACGTTCACCGGCGTTTGAGCGACGACACGCCGACAACCAGGCCGAAATCGCGATCAAACGCCGGTGAACCGAGCAAGATCCAGGACCCGGACCACCCCGGCCCACCCAGCAAGCGGGTCAGCGGGGGACGGCGACGGTGGCGAGGATGCCTTCCAGCACGGCGTCGGGGGTGATGCCCTCGAGCTCGGCGGTGGGCAGCAGCTGGATCCGGTGGCGCAGGGCCGGCCGGGCCAGGGCCTTGACGTCGTCGGGGGTCACGTAGTCCCGACCGGCCAGCCAGGCCCAGGCGCGGGCGCTGCGCACCAGCGCGATCGCGCCGCGGGGGGAGACCCCGAGCCGCAGCGAGGGCGAGGTACGGCTCGCGCGCACGACGTCGACGCCGTACGCGACGACCTCCGGCGCCACCTGCACGGTGGCCACCGCGGCCCGGGCGGCAGCCAGGTCGTCGATCGTCGCGACCGGGCGGACGCCGGCGCCTGCCAGGTCGCGGGGGTCGAAGCCGGCGAGGTGACGGGTCAATACCGCGAACTCGTCGTCCCGGCCGGGCAGCGGCACCGTGAGCTTGAGCAGGAACCGGTCCAGCTGCGCCTCGGGCAGCGGGTACGTCCCCTCGTACTCCACCGGGTTCTGGGTCGCGGCCACCACGAACGGGTCCGGCAGCGGGCGCGGCTGGCCGTCGACGCTGACCTGGCGCTCCTCCATCGCCTCGAGCAGCGATGCCTGCGTCTTCGGCGGCGTCCGGTTGATCTCGTCGGCGAGCAGCAGGTTCGTGAACACCGGGCCGGGCCGGAAGGAGAACTGCGAGGTACGGGCGTCGTACACCAGCGACCCGGTGACGTCGCCGGGCATGAGGTCCGGGGTGAACTGGATCCGGCTCGACTCGACCGAGAGGGCGGCGGCGAGGGTACGTACGAGCAGGGTCTTGGCCGTGCCGGGAACCCCCTCGAGCAGGACGTGGCCCCGGCACAGCAGTGCGATCACCAGCCCGGTGACCGCGGCGTCCTGGCCCACGACCGCCTTCGCCACCTCGGCCCGCAGCGCAAGCAACGCCGCCCGCGGGTCGGCCGGTCCGGGCAGGTCCGCGGGCGGTGTCGTCGGTGCCGGCGCGGCGACCCACCCGGGGTCGGGCGGGGGCGCGTCGCCGGCGCCGGGGGAAGGAGCTGGGGAGCGGTCCGTGGTCACGGTCGGCGTACCTGCCTCTCGAGGCTGTCCAGGTCGTCGGCGAGCCGCACCAGCGCGGCGTCGTCGGGGGGTACGGCTGGGTCGAGCAGAGCGAGCACCTCGGCCGGGCCGCGACCGGTGCGCTCGGCCACCGCGCGGACCACGTCGGCGGTCGTGGCCGCCGACGGCAGCCGCAGGTCGTGGCCCAGCCGGCGGCGTGAGGCCCGCGCCAGGACGTCGGCGGCGTGCCCTCGATCCTGCGAGCGACGGTACAGGCGAGACAGGCCCTCGATCGCCTCGGCGGCCCGTACCGTCACCGGCAGCGGCTCCCGTACGACAGGACCGAAGCGCCGGCCGCGGGCGTACGCCAGCACCAGCACCCCGATCACCAGCTGGACCAGCACCCACGGGACCCAGGACGGAAGCACCTCATCGAGCGTCGGCCGTTCACCGGCCTGGGCCGAGAACAGCGGGTCGGCGATCGTGGGGCTCCACCACACGAGGACCCGGTCGCGCCCGAGCACCGCGGTGGCCAGCGCGGCGTTCCCGTCCGAGCCCAGGTCCGCGTTGGTCAGGGCGTCGCCGGAGCCGAGCAGGGTGACGGACCCCATGACTGCGCCAGGCAGGTCGTCGGTCCCGGCCGGTACGTCCAGGACGCTGCCGTCATAACAGCTCTGCGCGCCCGCGATCGCAAACTGCTCGCCCCCGGTCAGAGCGCCGCCGGCGCGCACCGCAGGCGGCCACGTGCACGCGGGGTCTCGTACCTGCACCGTCAGGTTGTCGCTGGTCGGGTCCTGGCCCGGCCAGGGCCCGGCGGTGTCGGGTACCGAGCCAACCAGGACCACGTGGTCGACCTGGACGCCGCTCAGTGCCTGCCCCATGCGCGGGGACAGCAGCCCCGGATCGGTGATCAGCAGCGTGCTTCCGGCGCCGGCGGACCGCAGCGCATCCGCCGCCGCCTGCGCCCCCACGACGGGGACGACCTGCACGCCCTGACCCTCCAGGACGTTCGCGAGGGCACGGGAGCCGCTGGGGTCGACCGCTGCCGGGTCGAGGTATCCGGCGGCCCGGTCGTTCCCCGCGTACGCCAGCAGCCCGACCACGACCAGCACCAGCAGGACCGTCCCGACCAGCAGCCGGTTGCGGCGCACCCGGTCGCGCAGCGTCGGGTCCAGCGAGCTGGTGGCCGTCGCGGCTTCCAATGCCGCGACCGCGGTCGGACCAGCGGCCGGCG
>JANWJC010000088.1 GCA_025449595.1 Acidobacteriota bacterium
ACCCCGACGCCGCGGTCCTGATGATGACCATGGGCGAGGACCCCGACGGGGTCGCGAGAGCGGTCGGCAACGGCGCCCGCGGCTACGTCGCCAAGGACGCCACCCGGGAAGAGGTCGCCGCCACCGTGTCGCTGGCGTTGGCAGCCGGCCGGGAGGCCGTCGGCCCGCGCAGTGTCCGCACCCGCCCGATCGGTTCGCCCCCGACCCTGACCGAGCGCGAGCAGCAGGTGCTCGACGGGATGAGCCGCGGCAAGAGCAACGCCGAGATCGGCCAGGAGCTGTTCTTGTCCGAGGACACCGTCAAGACCCACGCCCGTCGCCTGTTCCGCAAGGTCGGGGCCGCCGACCGCGCGCAGGCCGTGGCACTGGGCTTTCGCTGGGGCTTCCTGCGCTGACCGGCCCACCCGGTACGTCACGACCACCTCGCGCGCGCGGGTAACCTGGGACCTCAACTCCCGTCGGAAGGCCGCCTGCTGTGAGCGATGCCATGACCGATGCCCTCGTCGGGCCCGACGCGATCCCGGCGAAGTTCGCCCAGCTCGGCCTGACGTACGACGACGTGCTGCTGCTGCCCGGCGAGAGCGACGTGATCCCGTCCGAGGTGGACACCACGTCCCGGCTCACCCGCGAGATCCACGTCGCGGTGCCACTGCTGTCCGCGGCGATGGACACCGTCACCGAGTCCCGCATGGCGATCGCGATGGCGCGTCAGGGCGGCATCGGCGTGGTCCACCGCAACCTGTCCACCGACGACCAGGCGCACCACGTCGACGTCGTGAAACGCTCCGAGTCCGGCATGGTGTCCGACCCCGTGACGGTGGGTCCGGATGCGACGCTGGCCGAGCTCGACGATCTGTGCCGGCGCTACCGGGTCTCGGGCCTGCCGGTCATCGACGAGAGCTCGATGCTGCTGGGCATCATCACGAACCGGGACCTGCGCTTCCTCGCGCACGACGAGTTCGCGGTCCGTACGGTCCGCGAGCTCATGACGCCCATGCCGCTCGTCACCGCCCCGGTCGGGATCAGCAACGACGACGCCGCGGCGCTGCTGGCCAAGCACAAGATCGAGAAGCTGCCGCTCGTCGACCAGCAGGGCCGGCTGCGCGGGCTGATCACGGTCAAGGACTTCGTCAAGACCGAGCAGTACCCCCACGCCACCAAGGACGCGGAGGGGCGGCTGCGGGTGGCAGCGGCTATCGGGTTCTTCGGCGACGCGTGGGATCGCGCCACGACGCTGGTCGAGGCCGGCGTCGACATCCTGGTGCCCGACACCGCGAACGGGCAGGCCCGCGCCATGCTCGACCTGATCCGCCGGATCAAGGCCGACCCGGCGATGCGCCACGTTCAGGTCATCGGCGGCAACATCGCCACCCGGGCAGGTGCCCAGGCGATGGTCGACGCCGGGGTCGACGCGGTGAAGGTCGGCGTGGGTCCGGGGTCGATCTGCACGACCCGCGTCGTGGCAGGCGTCGGGGTCCCGCAGATCACCGCGATCTACGAGGCGGCGCTGGCGTGCAAGCCTGCCGGGGTGCCGGTCATCGGTGACGGTGGCCTGCAGTACTCCGGCGACATCGCCAAGGCGCTGGTCGCCGGTGCGGACACGGTCATGCTGGGGTCGCTGCTGGCCGGCTGCGAGGAGAGCCCCGGGGAGCTCGTGTTCGTCAACGGCAAGCAGTACAAGCACTATCGCGGCATGGGCTCGCTCGGCGCGATGGCCTCGCGCGGGCGGGTGTCGTACTCCAAGGACCGCTACTTCCAGGCCGACGTGTCCAGCGACGAGCTGATCGTCCCGGAGGGCATCGAGGGCCAGGTGCCGTACCGTGGCCCGCTGCGCGCCGTCGCGCACCAGCTCGTCGGCGGCCTGCACCAGTCGATGTTCTACGTCGGGGCCAGGACGATCCCGGAGCTGCAGGATCGCGGCAGGTTCGTACGGATCACGTCGGCGGGGTTGAAGGAGAGCCACCCGCACGACATCCAGATGACCGTCGAGGCTCCCAACTACCACGGCTGAGCGCGACCACACCGACCTCCGACGACACAGAACGCGGGGCACATGACCGAGATCGAGATCGGCCGGGGCAAGCGAGCCCGTTCGGCGTACGCCCTCGACGACATCGCCGTCGTCCCGAGCCGGCGTACCCGGGACCCCGAGGCGGTGTCGGTGTCGTGGCAGATCGACGCGTACCGCTTCGAGATCCCCATCATCGCCGCCCCGATGGACTCCGTCGTGTCGCCGAGCAGCGCCGTCGAGATCGGCCGCCTCGGTGGGCTCGCGATCCTGGACCTGGAAGGGCTGTGGACCAGGTACGACGACCCGGAGCCCCTGCTCGCCGAGATCGCCGGGCTCGCGGAGGGGGACGTCACGCCGCGGCTGCAGGCGCTGTACGCCGAGCCGATCCGCGAGGACCTCATCAAGTCCCGCATCGCGCAGATCCGCGACGGCGGGGTGACGGTCGCCGCCTCGTTGTCGCCGGCTCGTACGGCCCAGCTCGCGAAAGCCGTCGTCGACGCCGGCGTCGACATCTTCGTGATCCGGGGGACCACGGTGAGCGCCGAGCACGTGTCACGCCCCGGCTCCCCGGAACCGCTGAACCTCAAGCAGTTCATCTACGAGCTCGACGTACCGGTCGTGGTCGGCGGATGCGCGACCTACCAGGGCGCGCTGCACCTGATGCGTACCGGCGCCGCCGGGGTCCTGGTCGGGTTCGGCGGGGGCGCCGCGCACACCACCCGCGACGTCCTGGGCATCCGGGTGCCGATGGCCAGCGCCATCTCCGACGTCGCGGCGGCTCGTCGCGACTACCTCGACGAGTCCGGCGGACGGTACGTCCACGTCATCGCCGACGGCGCGATGGGGCGCAGCGGCGACATCCCGAAGGCGATCGCGTGCGGCGCCGACGCCGTGATGGTCGGGTCCCCGCTCGCGCGGGCCACCGACGCCCCCGGCCGGGGTGCGCACTGGGGCCTGGAGGCCTCCCACGCCGAGCTGCCGCGCGGCGAGCGGGTCCAGCTCGGGACCGTGGGGACGCTGGCGCAGATCCTGCACGGGCCCTCCCGTACCCCAGACGGCACGATGAACCTCGTCGGCGCGCTGCGTCGTGCGATGGCGACCACGGGCTACTCAGACCTCAAGGAGTTCCAGCGCGTCGAGGTCGTCGTAGAACCCGCCCGCTGACAGCACGACGTCCCCGGAACAGGCGGTCCGGGGACGTCGGGTAGTGCGTGCCCGGGCCTCGCGGTCAAGTACACCGATAGTGCGTGCCTACACCGGGTAGTGCGTGCCGGGGCCCTCGGTCTGGGGCGTCGGGTCTGTGGGTGCTAGAGGATCTCCTTGGCCTTGGCCGCGGCACCGTCGATGGCACCGTCCGCCTGGTCCGGTGTCTTGTCCTTGATGAGCTCGGCCGCCTTGTCGATGGCACCGTCCACCTGGTCGGAGTGCTCGCCGAGCTGCTGCTTGGCGTCGCCGATGATGTCGTCCAGTCCCATTACGCGCTCCTTGGCTCGAGTTCGGCGGCACGACCTGCTCGTTCCGCCCCGACGATCCGGGACCACCCACCCTACGACCGAACAATCTTGCGCAGGGCCGCAACCGCAACCGAAGCTCCGCTCAACTGCGTTGATCACCCCTTTGGGACGATCAAGGCAGTTGAGCTGCACGAATCGACCCGAGACAGCGATCATGGCCACGCTCCCGTCCGATCCGCGAGCCGGCAGGTAGGCAGCAGTACTACGCCAATACGCGCACTTGGCGGGGGCCGGATGTTGGATCCTGCTCGGACGTTCCGCGGGGATCGTTAACCGCGGTAGTTGTCGCCCGCTTCTCTAGGGCGAGAGTCGCGAGGTGGGAGGGGACTTCGATGCCGGCTGAGCGGCGTGGACAGCGCGTACATTCCCGAAACGGGCGACGGGTCACGCGTGGCCGTCGACTGGCGACGCTCTTGAGCGTGAGCACGGTGCTGTTGGTCGGGGGCGCTATGGTTGCCGTGCCCGCGTTCGCGTCAACGCCGGGCTACGTCGTCGACAACACAGTTTCCTGTGCCGACTCCGGTTCTGGCACGGCGTCAGCACCCTTCTGCACGATCGCAGCTGCGGCGAAGAAGGCAGTGGCGGGAGACACGGTACTGGTCCGCGCAGGAACGTACGCTGGGACAGCAGTCAACCCGAAGAACTCGGGCACCCCAGGCAACCCGATCACTTTCACAGCGGGATCATCGGTCGTGGTTAGCGGTGGAATCACGGCGTTCGCGCTTTCGAATCGGAACAACATCACCATTTCAGGATTCACCGTTGTCGGTACGTCTTCTTACGGGATCTCTGCGGTCAACGGAAGCAGTCTGGTGGTCTCCAACAACGAGGTTTCCAACTCGGGCAAGCCGATCAGCGGCAAGGCTGCGATGGGAATATATCTGTCCAATGTGGCTGGCGGCCTCGTTGCAGGGAACATAACTCATGACAACTCCTCTCACGGGATCTACCTCGCAGGGTCGACGACGGGCGTTGTGGTACAGGGAAACACGTCGTACCACAACGCATATCAGTATGTGCGCAATGCAAATGGGATCGACGTTACATCTCCCGGGAACATAATATCGGGTAACGTGACGTATTCGAACGAGGACTCTGGAATCAACATCTACCCCGGTGCGAACAACTCCCTCGTCACCGGGAACGTGACGTACGGGAACGGGGACCACGGCATCGACGACCTGAACGTCACAGGTGGACGTATTATCGGGAATACCGTCTATGGCAACTGCACCACCGGAATCAACGTGGAAGGTTCCAGCGGCGGCTACCTCATCGAGAACAACGTGTCGGTGAACAATGCCACCGGCGTCACGGTCAATCCTACGCCAATCAGCCCGGTCAATGCATACAACAACAGTTGCACTCGCCGGAATGGGAACATCGGCGTTTGGGACTCTGCGCCCGCGACATCGGTGGCCAACTTCAACCTCGTATGGCAGTCCGGGGCGGGCGTGGAGTATCGATGGGCCGGGACTGCCTACTCGACCCAGGCCGCACTCAAATCGGCCTCTGGGCAGGAGTCGAGCGGGATATTTGCCGACCCGAGGTTGGCCGGCATGTCGCAGGCAGACTTCCGGCTGACGTCCGGCTCGCCAGCTATCGACTCCGCCGACTCAGGGGCTCCGGGTGAACTCTCGGCCGACATCCTCGGCGAGCCGCGCGTGGACGACCCGGCCACGCCCAACAGCGGCGTCGGGCCGCAGGCCTACGACGATCGAGGGGCCTATGAGTACCAACCCTCGGGCACCGTGACCCCGACGGCCCCGACGGCGCGGTTGACGCTGAGCGCGACGACTGGGTCCGCGCCGCTGGCGTTGACCGCTGACGCCTCGGCCTCGTCGCCGGGCAGTGCGCCGATCCAGAGCTATGCCTTCGATTTCGGGGACGGGACCACCTCGGGTCCGCTGTCCGC
>JANWJC010000089.1 GCA_025449595.1 Acidobacteriota bacterium
CGGACGTGTTCGTCCGGTCCATGTCCTCCCGCGGGCACCTGGGCGGGCTGTCATCGGCTGCGCCGCAAGCGATCCGGGTTCTCGACGCTGTCGGCTACGACGTCGTCATCGTCGAGACGGTCGGGGTCGGCCAGAGCGAGGTGGAGGTCGTCGACCTCGCCGACACGACCGTCGTGCTGCTGGCACCGGGCATGGGCGACGGGGTGCAGGCGGCCAAGGCCGGTGTCCTGGAGGTGGGGGACCTGTTCGTGGTCAACAAGGCCGACAGGGACGGTGCCAGGGTGACCGAGCGCGACCTGCGCGGGATGGTGCGCATGGGGTCCGGCGCCCGGTCCGGACCGCCTGACGACCCGTGGGCACCGCCGGTGATCCGTACTGTGGCGACCGAGGGCACCGGCATCGATGCGCTGTTGACCGGCCTTGGCGAGCACCACGAATGGCTGGCCAGGACCGGGGTGCTCGCCGTCAGGAAGCGTGCCCGCGCGGAGCGGGAGATGAGGGCGATCGCATTGGGGCTGTTGCGATCGCGGCTGTACGAAGGAACCGGGGCGCAGCGTGCGCACGAGCTCGCCGAGCAGGTGGTGGCCGGCTCGCTCGACCCGTTCGCCGCGGCCGAGATGCTGATCGCCTCGACCGGCGGCGAGTCGCGCTAGTGCGCCCGGGTCAGTCCGCGGTTCGGGCGGCGGCCCGGTCCACCGTGAGCAGGCTCTCGGCCGCATGTTCGGCCAGGTACGCCTCACCGCCGCCGCGCACTCCGAACAGCCGCTTGCTCCAGACCAGCCACACCACCGCTGCCAGGTTCACCACGAGCGCACCCAGGCGCAGCACGGTGACCCGCTCGAAGATCTCGTACACCTCCAGGGGCAGGAACACGCTCGTGGCGATCACGGCGAAGTACTCGCCCCAGCGCTTGACCAGCCACAGGCCTACGGCCTCGGTGGTCTGCAGCGCCGCGTAGACCAGCAGCCCCACGGCGATCCAGGTCAGCGTCGTGGTGGACAACGAGAACACGTCGTTGATGCCGCGTACGACCCGGGAGTCGTCCGGGTTCCAGCCGAGCTGGGTGGCAAGCGGGCGCAGCAACGGCAGGTCGGTACGGAACGCGGCCTGCAGCGTGTCGTGCGAGCCACGGAACTTCAGCACCAGCAGCGCCAGCGCCACCAGGCCTACCGCCCGCAGGCCTCGCTCCACGGCCAGCGCCCGCATGAGTACGCGGTCCCGGAGCAGGCGTCCGCGTGGGACCTCAGGGGCATGCTCGGCCGGACCGGAGCCGCGCGGTTCTCCGACGACGTACGTCCCGCACCGCAGGCAGCGCCAGGCCTGACCCGCCGGGGTGTCGACGTGCAGCCGCGCGGAGAGCTCGGCCTCGTCCGGTGCGTAGGTCTCGTGGCCGCGCCAGCCGCAGGCACGAAGGTTCCAGTCCACGTCGCAGAAGGGTACGGGGGCCGAACGGTCAGAACGCCACCGTCGGCGGTGCGGTCTGGCCGGCCGGGGCCTGGTAGAACGCCCGCTTGGCGACCCCGGCGATGCCGGCGAAGAGCAGCCAGGGCAGCGTGACGACGATCTTGTTCAAGGTCGCGACGGCGTCGTTGTAGTACTGCCGGGCGAACGCGAGCTGGTTCTCGGTGTCCGCGAGCTGCTTCTGCAGGTCCAAGAAGTTGGTGGATGCCTTCAGGTCCGGGTAGTTCTCGGCCACCGCCATGACGTTGAGGAGGGCCTTGTCCATGGTCGCTTCGGCCGCGGCCTTCTGCTCGACCGTCCCTGAGGCAGCCGCCTGGGTCAGGCCGGCGCGGGCGTTGGTGACGTCCTCGAACACGCCCTTCTCGTGCGCGGCGTAGCCCTTGACCGTTTCCACCAGGTTGGGCACGAGGTCGGCACGGCGGGTCAGCTGTACGTCGATCCCCCCGAGCGCCTCCTGGGCCGCCACGTCCGCGGTACGCAGCTTGTTGAAGCCGACGACCGCGAAGCCGATCAGCAGGACGACCACGATGATCGCGATCAAGATCCCCATCAGTTCTCTTCCTCACGTCGTGGGGCTGGCGCCCCGGCTGGTCGTGCTGGCAGGTCGCGGGTCACCACGACCCACCGCCTCCACCTCCACCTCCGCCACCACCGCCGCTCCCGCCACTGGAGGAGGACTGCGATGCGGCGTACGCGGAGATCGAGGACGAGAGTGCGGAGTCGAAGCTGTCGAAGCTGGGGCCGTAGCCCCCGTAGGCATGGCCGACAGCAACCGGGTACCAGAGCGGCATGGGTGGCTCCTGGCCCGTGGCCGTTTGGTACTTCGCGGCCCACCGGTCCGCCACGCCGAACGCGACCGCGTACGGGATGTACGCGACGAACAGGTCCTTGCGGGCGGCGAAGTCGAAGCGGTCCTCGGCCGAGGTCGTGGACAGCAGCCGCTGGAAGCCGCCGGCCTCGGACCAGGTGCGCCGTCCCTGCTCGCTGCGCCGCATGCCGACCCCCGGGCGGGACAGCCCGAGTCCGCCGAGCACGAACGCAGCGAACGGCAGGCCGAGCATCGTCGGTCCGATCCAGGCGATGAAGCCGCCGATGGCCAGCACCAGCGCGAGCCCCCAGAGCAGCCGACCGACCTGTTCTGAGGCCGCGCGGACCTCCAGGCCCGCGGACCCGGCCCAGCTGCTGGCGGACCTGGCCAGTGACGACCTGGCCTCGGTCAGCACCTTCCCGGCGTCCTTGGCGCCGTCGGCCACGAAGGTCTGACCCGCAGTGGTGACGCCGAGGATCTGCCCGACCTGGGCGGTGACGGGGTCCGTGGCCGCCCACTGCTCGGGGGTGCCCTTGCCGGTCACCAGCCAGGTCGACCCCGACTGCGCCTGCAGGGTGACCAGTCCCTGTTCGGCCTGGTACAGCAGCGTGCTGACCAGCGCGTGGCCGCCGACCTGCTCGTCGTCGATGAACACGGTCTGCACCGGTCCCAGGCCCGCCGGGGGCGCGTACGTCACGGGGAAGCCGGGGGGTGGCTCGTGGGCGCGCCGGGCCCACGCGATGCCCACGAGCAGTCCGATCAGCGCCAGCACCCCGACGCCGGTGGCCAGCGGCAAGGAGGTGCCCAGGACCTGGTCGAGTGTGACCGGCCAGGGCAGCGTCACCTGGGCCGGCGCCGGCAGCGCCATGGTCATCCGGGTCGACATCCCGCTGGCCGCGGGCAGGTTGTCCGCTGCCAGGGTCACCGTCCGCGTCCCGGCCCCGGAGATCTTGCACGGGCCGTTCGCGGGGGTCAGGACCGCGCACTGCACCACCTGCGAGGCGCCGGGCAGCGCGACGACCACGTGGACCTTGTTCATGTCCATGAGCCAGCCCTGGGCGACCACCCGCCACAGGAAGACCGATCCCGGGGCGGTCGCGTCCTTGCCGGTGGTGGTGACGAACCTGCCGCCCGCCGTCGCCGGCGGCGAGATCACACCGTCGATCGTGTACGCGATGCGGTAGACGTGGCTTCCTGCGCTGACGTACTGGTCAGGGTCCCCGATCTTGGCGACGAAGTAGCGGTGGCCGTTCTGCCAGCTCGTCTCGTAGTGCGCGGGGCGGCCGTCCATGGTGATGCTCGAGATCACCGGCAGGTATCGCACGTGCGGGTCGACCGGGTCCGCGACGTCCCAGAACCGGAAGATCCCGTGACGGTCCTGCGGGAAGGCCCCGGTCACGTTCTCGACGGCGGTGAGCCGGCCGTCGGCCGCCACCGAGTACGTCGAGTCGTACGACGTCACCACGACCGGGTCGCTGGCCTGCTGCGACGTGGACGGCATCAGGGCGGGGACCACCGGCCACAGCAGCCCGGCGGCCGTCAGCACGACCGCGAGCGGATAGCCCAGCCGAAACGCCACCCCGTCGTCCCTTTCGCAGTCCGGAGCCGTGACCCTAGCGGCTCGGGACGGGTGGGAGTTCCTTTCGTGCTGCGCTGGTGGCGACCGGTAAGCGACCGGGCAGGATGGCGGCGTGCAGCTGACCCCGACAGAGCGCGACCGACTGCTCATCTTCCAGGTGGCCCAGCTCGCCCGCGCCAGGCAGGCCCGTGGGTTGCTGCTGAACGTCCCGGAGGCGACGGCGCTGATCGCCGACACGGTGTGCGAGGCCGCCCGCGACGGGCTACGGCACGGCGGCGCAATCGCGGCCGGGCGCGCTGTGCTAGGCCCGGACGACGTGCTGCCCGGGGTCGCCGACATCCTCGCTGACGTCAAGGTGGAGGCACTCTTCGAGGACGGGACCCGGCTGGTCGTGGTGCCCGATCCGATCGGCGGAGGGTCACTGGGTCCGCGCGCGCCGGGATCCGTGACGGTGGCCGCCGACCCCGACCTCGACGCCGACCCAGCTCGCGATGTCCGGCTCGGGGTCGTGACCGTCGAGGTGCGCAACACGGCATCGGTCCCGATCGCCGTCACGAGCCACTTCCACTTCCTCGAGGTCAACCCCCGGCTGTCCTTCGACCGCGCGGCTGCGTACGGGCGCCACCTCGACGTCGCCGCCGGCTCCTCGGTCGCGTTCCACCCGGGCGAGGCAGTGCAGGTGCGGTTGGTGCCGATCTCGGGCAGCCGCGTCGTGATCGGGATGGCTGGCCTCGTCGACGGCCCGCTCGATGCCCTCGGTGCGAGGCAGCGGGCACTGGACCTGTTGCGGGCCACCGGATTCCTGGACACCGGTGCCAACAGGACTGATCCGCCGCCGGCCGCGGACGGCGCCGTGGAGCGGCTCGTCGAGCATCTGCACGCCCACCCGGAGGTGCAGCTATGACGGTGAACCCCGACGCACAGGCCGGGGTCTATGGCACCCGCACCGGCGACCGGGTGCACCTGGGCGACACCGGCCTCGTCGTCCAGGTTGAGGCGCACGACCAGCCCGCTGGCGATGAGTTCCTGCTCGGCTTCGGAAAGACCGCCCGCGACGGGATGGCGCTGCGCGCGGTGCGCAGCGAGGACTCCGTCGACGTGGTGATCACGAACGTGCTCGTGATCGACCCGGTCCTGGGCGTACGCACCACAAGCATCGGGATCCGCGCCGGCCGGATCTTCGCGGTCGGGCGCGCCGGGAACCCTGACACCGCGGACGGGATCGACGTCGTGGTGGGGACCGGCTCGATCGTCATCAACGGGGAAGGGCTCATCGCGACGGCCGGTGCGGTGGACACCCACGTCCACCTGCTGTCCCCGCGCGTGATGGAGGCCGGGCTCGCCTCCGGGGTCACCACGATGATCGGCCAGGAGTTCGGGCCGTTCTGGGGCGTCGGGGTCAGCGCGGCCGCGCCGCTGCGGGCTGCGTACGCCGCTTTCGACGCGTATCCGATGAACGTCGGACTGCTCGGGCGTGGCTCAGCCTCGAAACAGGCGCCGATGCTGGAGGCGATCGAGGGCGGGGTCTGCGGTTTCAAGGTGCACGAGGACACCGGGGCGCACCTGCGCTCGCTGGACACCGCCCTGACCGTGGCCGACGAGCACGATGTCCAGGTCGCTGTGCACACCGACGGCCTGAACGAGGGGCTCTCGGTGCACGACACGCTCGCGGTCGCCGGCGGACGGGTTTTCCACGCCTTCCATGTCGAGGGGTGCGGCGGGGGTCACACCCCGGACGTGCTCGAGCTGGCCGGTGTGCCCTCGGTGATCGCGTCGTCGACCAACCCGACGCTGCCCTTCGGCCGGGACGCCGTCGCGGAGCACTTCGCGATGATCATGAACGTGCACGGGCTGAAGCCGGACCTGCCCGGAGACGTCGAAATCGTGCGAGCACGGGTTCGGGCCTCGACGATGGCCGCCGAGAACCTGTTGCACGACAATGCCGTCATCCCCATCACCTCCTCGGACGCGCAGGGGATGGGTCGGGCAGGAGAGACGATTCGTCGCACCTTCCAGCTCGCATCCGTGCTCAAGCGCGAACCGACCGAGCACGACAACGCACGGGTGCTGCAGTACCTCGCCAAGCTCACGATCAACCCGGCCATCGCCCACGGAATGGCCGCCCACGTCGGCTCGCTGCAACCGGGCCGGCTCGCCGACATCGTGCTGTGGGCGCCGGAGGCGTTCGGGGCCAAGCCGTACCTGGTGCTCAAGTCCGGGCTGCCGGCGTGGGGGACCGTGGGCGACCCGAACTCGGTGGTCGACGTTGCCGAGCCCCGGGTGATCGCCGCACAGTTCGGCGGGATCGGCGGTGCCGCGGTCGACCTCGCGGTGATCTTCACCAACGCCTCGGCTGCGGGGGCGGGGGACGACACCTTCCCGACGCGACGGCGCCGGCTGCCCGTGAGCGGGTGCCGGGACCTGGGCCTGGTCGACATGGTCCGCCACCGCGCGTCGGCCGAGGTGAGGGTCGACCACCGGACGGCGCAGGTGACGCTGGACGGGGCCGTGCTGGCGATGGACCCGGTCGAGTCGGTGCCGCTCTCGCGCCTGTACTTCCTGTGACGGCGCCGCTTTCGCCGCCGGCGGACCGGGGTGCGCTCCGCCGGCACGGCAGGGGAGAATGTCGCGCGTGAGCACTCAGAGCCCCCCGCCCCAGGTGCCGCTGCGCGGCGCCGTCGACCTCGCGGCCCTGGCCGCCGCGCGGGAGGCCCAGGTCAAGGCCGAGGAGCGGCGCGCCGCCACGCCGCCGGGAGCGCCGACAGTCCTGTCCTTCGACGTGACCGAGGAGTCCTTCCAGTCCGACGTCATCGACCAGTCGTTCGTGGTGCCCGTCGTCATCGACCTGTGGGCGACCTGGTGCGGGCCGTGCAAGACGCTGTCCCCGGTCCTGGAGGCCCTGACCACCGAGTACGCCGGCCGCTTCGTGCTGGCCAAGGTCGACGTCGACGCGAACCCGCGGATCTCCCAGGCCTTCCAGGTGCAGTCCATCCCGTCGGTCGTCGCGATCATCAAGGGTCAGCCGCTGCCGCTGTTCCAGGGCGCGCTGCCCGAGCCCGCGGTACGTCAGTACCTCGACGAGCTGCTGCGGGTCGCCGCTGAGAACGGGCTGGGCGAGCCCGGCCCGTCGGTCGGTGACGGTGAGGCCCCCGAGCCCGAGCCGGCCGAGGACCCGTTGCTGGACGCCGCCTTCGAGGCGGTCGAGCGCGGCGACTGGGACGGTGCCGATGCGGCGTACCAGCAGATCCTGGCGCAGGCTCCCGCGGACCCGGACGCCCTGGCCGGGATGAGCCAGGTCGCGCTGCTGCGACGCACCGAGGGCACCGATCCGGTGGCGGTCATGGCCGCGGCCGATGCCGCGCCCGACTCCCTGCCGGCGCAGGCGCTGGCAGCCGACGTCGAGCTGCTCTCCGGGCGTACCGAGGCTGCGTTCGCGCGCCTCGTGGCGCTGGTCCGGCGCAGCGCGGGAGACGAGCGGACCGCGGCGCGTGACCTCCTGCTCGACCTGTTCCGCCTCGTCGGCGACCACGATCCCAGCGTCGCCAAGGCCCGGATGTCGTTGGCCAGCGCGCTGTTTTAACAGCGCTGCTTCATTCGGGCGCAGGGGTCTCCGCCAGCGACGGCTCGGGCAGGGCTTCGCCCCGCCACTCGCCGCCGCACCTCGCTTCGCTCGGGGGCTTCGACCCGCGCCCGGTCCGCCGCCCGTTCGGGCGCAAGGGTCTGTGCTGGTCAGGCCGGGCGCAGCCAGAGGGCTCCCAGTGGCGGCAGCCGCAGGACCGCGGACAGCGGCCGACCGTGCCAGGGGACGGGCTCGGTCTGCACCGCACCGAGGTTGCCCACGCCGGAACCGCCGTACGCGACGGAGTCCGTGTTGACGACCTCGGTCCACGTCCCAGCCAGCGGCAGCCCGACGCGGTAGCCCTCGTGCGGGCCGCCGGAGAAGTTGACGATGCAGGCCATCACCGAGCCGTCCTGACCCCAGCGCAGCCAGGACAGGACGTTGCCGGCGCTGTCGTTGGCGTCGATCCACTGGAAGCCGGCCGGGGAGGTGTCCTGCGACCACATCGCGGAGGTGTCGCGGTAGACCCGGTTCAGGTCGGCCAGGCACTGCTGGACGCCTCGGTGGTCGGCGTGGTCCAGCAGCCACCACTCCAGTCCGTGGTTCTCGTTCCACTCCGCGTACTGCCCCAGCTCGCACCCCATGAACAGCAGCTTCTTTCCCGGGTGCGCCCACATGAACGCGAGGTACGCGCGCAGGTTGGCGAGCTGCTGCCACCGGTCGCCTGGCATCTTCCCGAGCAGCGAGCCCTTGCCGTGGACGACCTCGTCGTGGCTGATCGGCAGCACGAACTGCTCGGTCCACGCGTACATCAGGGCGAAGGTGACCTTGTCGTGGTGATACTGGCGGTGCACCGGCTCGAGGGAGGCGTAGTCCAACGAGTCGTGCATCCACCCCATGTTCCACTTCAGGCCGAAGCCCAGGCCTCCCAGGTGCGTGGCTCGCGTGACGCCGGGCCACGCTGTCGACTCCTCGGCGATCGCCACGATCCCCGGCGAGCGGCGGTACGCGGTCGCGTTGGTCTCCTGCAGGAACGAGACGGCCTCGAGATTCTCCCTGCCGCCGTAGATGTTCGGGGTCCACTCCCCGGCTTCCCGCGAGTAGTCCAGGTAGAGCATCGAGGCGACGGCATCGACCCGCAGGCCGTCGACATGGAACTGCTCGAGCCAGAAGACCGCATTGGCCACCAGGAAGTTGCGCACCTCCGAACGCCCGAAGTCGAAGACGTACGTCCCCCAGTCGGCGTGCTCGCCGCGACGGGGGTCGGCGTGCTCGTACAACGGCGTTCCGTCGAACCGCGCGAGGGCCCACTCGTCCTTCGGGAAGTGCGCCGGCACCCAGTCCAAGATCACCCCGATCCCGGCCTGGTGCAGCCGGTCGATGAGGTGGCGGAACTCGTCGGGGCTGCCGAAGCGTGCTGTCGGGGCGAAGTACGACGTCACCTGGTAGCCCCACGACGGGACGTACGGGTGCTCCATCACCGGCATCAGCTCGACGTGCGTGAAACCCATCTCGGCGACGTACGCCGTCAGCTCGTCGGCCAGCTGCAGGTAGCCCAGGCCCGGGCGCCAGGAACCCAGGTGCAGCTCGTAGGTGCTCATGGGTCCGGTGTTCGGGTCCGCGAGCGCCCGCTGGGCCATCCACTCCTGGTCGGCCCACTCGTAGCTGGACGTGAAGACCACCGACGCCGTGGCCGGGGGGTGCTCCGTGCGCTGGGCGAGCGGGTCTGCCTTGGCCCGCCACACATCGTCCTTGCCCAGGACGGAGAACTTGTACCTGGTGCCATCGTCGAGCCCGGGGACGAACAGCTCCCAGACCCCGCTGGCCCCGAGGCTGCGCATCGGGTACGCGCTGCCGTCCCAGTGGTTCGCGTCGCTGATCAGTCGGACGCCGTGGGCGTTCGGGGCCCACACCGCGAACGCGGTGCCGGCGACGTCCCCGTGCAGCGAGGGGTAGTGGTGCCGGTGCGCGCCGAGCACCGTCCACAGCGTCTCGTGCCGGCCCTCGCCGATCAGGTGCAGGTCGACGTCGCCGAGCGTGGGCAGGAAGCGGTATGGGTCGTCGTCCTCGATCGACCCGTCGTCGTAGCTGATCTCGAGGCGGTAGTCGGGCACCTGTGCGAGCGGCAGGACCCCGCAGAAGATCCCGCGGTGCTCGTGCGCGAGCTCGCTGCGGGTCTCGCCCCCGCCGCCGTCCCGGGCCACGACCGTCACGGCGGTGGCCCAGGGGCGCAGCACGCGAACGGTGACGGCCCCGTCCTAGCGGTGCGGACCCAGCACCGCGTGCGGGTCGTGGTGGGGACCGACGGCGATGCGTTCCAGCGCCTCGACGGGCACCGGCAGCAAGGTGGCGGCCGCGGTCATGACGTCGCGCCGGTCTGGA
>JANWJC010000090.1 GCA_025449595.1 Acidobacteriota bacterium
ACAGCACGAGGTCACGGTCGACGGTGATGCGCCCGAAGTCCATGGCGACCGTCGTCTCGGGCTTGCGGGACTTGGTGTCGTCGGTGATGCCGCGCTCGGTGGAGAGCACCGTGATCTCGCTGATGGTACGGATCAAGGTCGTCTTGCCCGCCGCGAACGGACCCGTGACCACGATCTTCACGGCCTGGCCGCCATGCCGGCGACCCTTACGCCCTGCCATCTTCACAGCCCCCGAACGCCGGCGATCAAGCGCAGCAGCAAGCTGCGGTTCACGGATGGGTCACGCTCGATGATGCCTTGTTCACCCGTGACCACCCGGGAAGCCACGCCGTCGACTCCCCCGCCGTCCGAGGGGCTGTCCATCGGCAGCGGCGCAGCGGCCATGGCGGTGTTCCCGGCGGTCGCGGTCAACGTACGGGCCGTGCCTGTCGTCGGAGACGTCGTGCTCGGGGGGCCTACCGGACTCGGCGGTGCCGGAGCGACGGGTGCCGACGGTCCGCCGGTGAACGCGGTACGGCCCATCGGCTGCGACGGGCCGGTGGCCGGCGACATCGCAGCGGGCGCGACCTCGGGGTGCTCCGGTTGACGGGTGGGCAGGAACGGCTCCGGTCGCGGCGGCACCACCTCGCGACGGGCAGCCGGTCGCGGTGGCAACGTGCCGCCCAGGCCCTGCACGAGTCGGGCCGCCGCGAGCGCGTCGGAGGCGGACAGCCGGGAAGGCGCTTGGTCGGGAGCGGGCGCAGGGGCCGCGGGTACGTCGGCAGGCTGCTCGACCGGGTTCTCGACCTGGGCCTGAGGTTCGGGTTGGGGCTCGGGCGCTGCCGGAACGATCGCTGCGGGAGCCTGGCCTTCCAGCGACACGAGCAGCGAGACTCGGCGCTCCACAACCCCGACGTGGTCCTCGACGCCGGGCTCGTGGACGGCGAGCAGGCTCCGGCGTACGAGCCCGGCCAGCACGCTGGCAACAGCGAACAGCCCGCACCCGGTGAGCTCCACCAGGTCCTGGACGGTACGGCGACCGTCGACAAGTGCCAGCAGCGCCCACTCGTCGCGGGTGACGTTCGGGTCCTCGGGCAGGACGACCGGCATCGTGGGGATGCTCTCGGGGGCAGGAACGACCGCGCGGATCTCCTCCCACGCCTCGGTGCGGGCCTTGGCCTCGGCCACGAGCCAGCTGTGGTCCAGCGCGATACCGACGTCGTCCTGGTTTCGCGCACCGGGGTCGAAGCCGAAGTCGCCGTTCTCCCAGCGCGACAGGTCGAACACCGCGTCGACGACCTGGTCCACCGCGGCCTCACGCAGCAGCTCCGGCTCCACCGCACCGGCCTCGAGCAGCGCCCGCGCCACGCCGACCGGTGAGGTGCCGGCACGGCCGACGGCTGTGGTGAGCGCGACGTCATCGACGGCGCCGGAGCCGATGATGCGACGTACCAGCCCCTGCCGTGAGCAGTCCGCGTTGGCACCGGTCACGCGGCCGTCGTGGAACCACACGACGCCTTCGACCGGGGTCGCGGAACCGGTGCGGCGCAACCGAAGTCGCCCGCTCTTGCCGGTCATGGCCAACAGCGAGAAGACATCGGGCAGCCCGAAGGCGTCGAGCGAGCCTTCCAGGTTCACGGTGCGGGCCTCCTTCGTCAGGTCTCTGGTGCCGGTCGCGCGGCGCTACGTCGACAGGGACGTCACGACGACGATGCGGGTTGCTGCTGCGGGCTGTACGGGGACCACACCCCGGTCGGTGCCGGCGGAGTGGTCGCCAGCTCCGCCTCGGGCTCGCGGTCGTTCTCGGTCTCGTCGGTCGGTGCCTGCTGCGGGGCCTGGTCAGAGAAGTAGTGCTCGTGCGTCTCATCGGACGGCTCGCCGGCCATCACCATCGCGGACTGCTGTGGTGCGGACCAGTCCTCGAAGGGCCGACTGGGCTCCGGCTCCGGCTCCGGCTCGGACTCCGGCTCGGACTCCGGCTGGGGCTCCGCCGCCGCAGCCTCGTACGACTCGGGCTCCGATGGCTCCGGCTGGTAGTTCTCTGCCGCGGCCTGGTAGTCGTGGTGGTCGTCATGCTCGACCGGCTGCTGCGGCTCGTCACCGGACTGATCGTCCTGCGACGGCGCCTCGGCCTCGGCCGGGGCCTCGTCCGCCTGCTGGTACGAGGGCTGCGGCTCCTCCTCCTGGTGGGAAGGCTGAGGCTCGTCGTAGGAGGGCTGGGGCTCATTGTCGTACCCGGCCTCGACCGTCGATGCGGGCGCCGCGTGCTCAGCGGTGTGCCCGGAGAAGAAGGCTCCGTCCTGCTGCAGGATCCGGCCGACCTCGGCGGCCGAGCGACGCACCTCGTAGAGCATCAGGCCGGTCTTGCCGGCCTTGGCCGCGACCGCGACGAGGACTGCCTCATCGAGTGCGGAGACCAGGAACACGGTGCCGTACTCACCCTCGATGTAGACCTGCGACAGGTCCCCACGGCCCAGACCCTGGGCCGCCTTCTCCCCCAGCGACAGCAGGGCGGCGCTCATGGCAGCGACACGGTCCTCGTCCATCCCGACCGGCAGCGCGGACGCCATCGCGAGCCCGTCGAAGGACACGACGGCCGCCGCCTCGAGCTCGGGCGCCTGGGAGAGCAGGTCGCTCAGGCAGCGGTCCAGCTGCCCGGACCGTCCGCCGTGGGACGAGGGCACGTACGACTCTGGAGGGACGGACATCAAGGCACCTTCGCGGTTCGGCGGGTCCACAGGCCGCAGCGGCCCTCTTCCCCCATCGGACTTTCGCGTTCCCCGCTTGAGCGTCGGCCCCGTCGCGATGACGAGATCGGCCCGGGCTGGGAGCGGTGAGCTCGATGGGCGGAACGCCGTCCTGAGGCGGGTCGGACGGTTGTCCCGAATCTATCCCACCTCCGGGGCACCCGATCAGGTCCTGGCAGGACCGGACCAGGCCCTCAGCCGGTCGTCGCGGGCAGGTCGTGGACCCGGGACAGCGCCTCGCGCATCACGTCCAGCGGGGCGACGCGACCGGTCATGAGCCGGACCTGGTGCGCGGCCTGGTGGAGCAGCATGAGCTGCCCGGGTACGACCGACCCACCCCGCTCGCGCCAGGCCGTCACCAGGTTCGAGGGCCAGGGTGCGTACACGACATCGAGCAGCAGTTCGAGGTTGCGTACCGACGAGCCGGCTACCGCGGTCGCGAGCGGGTCGGCGACGCCGGCGGGCACGGTGCTGATCACCAGGTCGGCGCCGAGGTGGTTCTCGGCCCGGTCCCACCCGGTCACCCGAAGGGTCACCCCGACCGCCTCCGCGAGCAGGCGCAGGTCGTCGGCACGTTCCGGCCGGCGCGCGACCACCACGACCTCGCGTACGTCCAGCGGGTCCAGTGCGGCGATGGCCGAGCGCGCGGTAGCGCCGGCGCCGAGGATCGTGGCCGTGTGCAGCCGCCCGACCGCGCCGAGGCGCAGCTCCCGGACCGCGTCCACAATGCCTGCGACATCGGTGTTCGAACCCTCGGATCCGTCGGCGCCGAGCACCACGGTGTTGGCGCAGCCGGTCAGCAGTGCCGAGCTGGTCCGTACCGACAGCAGTGGGAGCACCGCCGTCTTCAGTGGCATCGTCAGCGACAAGCCGACCCACTCCGGGCCCAGGCCTGCCAGGAACGCCGTCAGCTCCGGCTCGGCGACGTCGATCGCGTCGTAGGTCCAGTCCAGGCCGAGCGCGAGGTAGGCGGCGCGGTGCAGCGCGGGTGAGAGGGAGTGCGCGATCGGGTGACCGAGGACGGCGGCACGGCGCTGCCGCTGGGCCTCAGGTGTTCTCGGGCTCAACCACTGCTCTTCTGGAACTCGGCCTTCCAGAGCAGGAACTGCGCGTAGGAGCTCGTGAACTTGGTGACCTTGTTCTTGACGTCGGTGGTGATGAAGTACATCCAGTTGCCGGGCGCCGGGTCCAGCGCGGCCTCGATCGCAGCGTCACCAGGTGAGTCGATGGCGCCGGACGGCAGACCCTTGTGCAGGTAGGTGTTGTACGGGGTGTCCGTCTTGAGCTGGGCCTGCGACAGGTGCAGGTCAGCGGTCCCGAGTCCGTAGTTCACGGTCGAGTCCAGCTGCAGCGCCTTGCCCTGCGCGAGCCGGTTGTAGATCACGCGCGCGACCTTGTTGTAGTCCGCCGGGGCGGCCTCGACCTCCAGGATGCTCGCGACGACCACGACCTGGGCGGGGGTCATGCCCATTGACTGGGCCCGGGTGGTCAGGTCCGAGTCCAGCGCGGCCTTGTCGAAGCGCTGCAGCATCGTGGTGACGACCTGGTCGGCTGAGACGCCCTTGGCGAACTGGTACGTCGCGGGGAACAGGTAGCCCTCAGGGTTCCCGTTCGCGTACGTCGGCAGCCCGAGCAGCCCAGCCTTGGCAAGGGAGGCGCGCAAGTCGTCCTGGGACAGCCCGGTCGCATTCGCCGCCGCGGTCACGACCTGCGACATGCGCAGTCCTTCGGGGATGACGAGCTTGCCGACGGTACGGGAGCTGGGGTCGAGCATGAGCGCCACCGCAGCGGCCCCGCTCATGCCGCGTCGCAGGACGTACGTGCCGGCGCTGATCGAGCTCGCCTTGGGCTGGTCGTCGGCGGCCGTGACGAACGCATCACCGCTCTTGACGACGCCGGCAGCGGCAAGCGTCGAGCCGATCGTGCGCAGCGCGTCGCCGGGATGGACGACGACGGTGACCGAGCCGGTGCCGTCCCCGGAGAAGTCGTCGCCAGCGGTGATCCAGTGGATCCCGGCGAACGCCACGACCCCGACCATGGCCAGGAGGGCGACGAAGGCCACGATCACGGCACGGTAGGACCCGCGCCGACGCGGTCGCCGCCCTTCGTCGACCTCCTCGTCACGGGTCATGCCGAGCCCGAGCTGGCTCATGCCGGGCTCCTCACGAGTGGTCGTCACGATCACGGTCGGGTGCGGTCCGGGTGCGCTGCGGCGCGGCGTGCGAGACCACGGTACCCGGCGCACGGCCGGTGGCCCGCTCGAAGTCGATCGTGTCCTGCACGATCACGACGGCGGCTGCCTGGTCGATGACGGCCCGACCGCTGCGGGAGTCTCGGCCGGCGGCCCGCAGCTGGCGGGAGGCCACGGCGGTGCTGAGTCGCTCGTCGACGAGGCGTACCGGAACGTCGAGGTGACGTTCCTCGAGCTCCGCAAGGAGCTCCGCGACGTAGTCGCGCACCGCGGCGACCGCCGGGCCCTCCTGGCCGTCGAGGGTCACGGGCAGGCCCACCACGAGCTCGAGCGGGGCGTACTCGGCCACGATCGTGGCCAGCTCGCTCAGGTCGGTGCGCGGAGTGCTGCCGCGCCGGGGTCGCGCGACGGTGGTCACGGGAACCGCGAGCACGGCGTCAGGATCGGTACGGGACACGCCGATTCGGACGCTGCCGACGTCGATTCCGATCCGCACCCCCGGACGGAACTGGCCGGTTGTGCCCGAGATCACGTCCGCACCGTGTCCTGCACGCTGCGAAGCGCCGCCGCGAGCGCGGCGTCTACACCGTTCGTGTCGGTGCCCCCACCTTGGGCCATGTCGTCCTTCCCGCCGCCGCGACCTGACACTGCCGGCAGCGCCGCCTTCAGGGCGCTGCCAGCGGAGAGGCCGTGGGAGCGGCCGGCGTCGTTCGTGGCCGCGACGAGCGCGACCTTGCCCTCGGACACGGCCGCACCCACCAGCAGCGCCGGAACCCCGGCGCCGACGAACGAGCGCCCCTTGGTGACCAGCTCGCGGAGGGCGCCGGCGTCGACGCCCGCGGGGGCGCGGAAGGTCCAGATCCGGACCGCCCCCACCTCGACCCCGGTGCCGATGATGCCGCCGATGTCGGCGGTGAGCTGCGCGGACCGGAGCCGGGCCAGCTCGCGCTCGGCGTCCTTCAGCCGGCCGACCATCGACTCGACCCGGTGGGCGAGCTCGTCCGGGCGGGCCTTGAGCAGCTCGGCCATGCGGTCCACGATGTCGCGCTCCCGCGCGAGGTATTCGTACGCCGGGAGGCCGACGACCGCCTCGATCCGGCGGATCCCGGACCCGATCGACGACTCCCCGGTCACGGCGAGCGGCCCGATCTGGGCGCTCCCGCTGACGTGGGTGCCGCCGCACAGCTCCCGCGACCACGGGCCGCCGATCTCGACGACCCGCACGGTCTCGCCGTACGTCTCCCCGAACAGCGCCAGCGCCCCGGCCTCCTTGGCCTGCGCCAGCGTCATGTAGTCGACACGTACCGGCAGGTCGTCTCGTACCGCGCGATTCGTGACCGCCTCGATGTCCGCGCGTGCCCGGCGGTTCAGTGCCTTGCTCCAGGAGAAGTCCAGGCGCAGGTAGCCGGGACGGTTGAACGAGCCGGCCTGCAGCGCGTCCGGGCCGAGGACCTCACGCAGGGCGGCGTGGATGACATGCGTGCCGGAGTGGGCCTGGCGGGCCTGCAGCCGCCACAGCGGGTCGACCCTGGCTTCGACTTCCGCACCCGTGACGAGTTCACCCTTGGTGACGCGTACCTGGTGTGCGACAAGGCCTTTCACCGGTCGCTGTACGTCCAGGACCTCCACCTCGACACCGTCGCCTACCAGGGACCCAGCATCGGCGTGCTGACCACCGGACTCGGCGTAGAACGTGGTGCGGTCCAGGACGACCGTGCCGATCTGGCCCTCGGAGAGCGTCGGGACCGGGGTGAGGTCCTGCAGCAGCGCAAGGACGTGCGCACTGGTGTCCAGGCCTTCGTACGCGAGCCACTCGGTCGCTCCGTCGCGCTCGAACAGCTCGCGGTAGACGGCATTGTCGGCCAGGCCCGCCTTGCGCGCCTGCGCGTCGAGGCGCGCCCGGGTGCGTTGCTCACGCATGAGCTCCCGAAAGCCGTCCTCGTCGACCGCGACACCGGCCTCGGCGGCCATCTCGAGGGTGAGGTCGATCGGGAAGCCGTACGTGTCGTGCAAGGCGAACGCGGCCGCGCCGGGCAGGACCCTGGTCCCGGTGGCCGGCAGGTCCGCGACGGCGGACTCGAAGAGGGTGGTGCCCTTGCTCAAGGTGAGCAGGAACGCGACCTCCTCCGCCTCGGCGAGG
>JANWJC010000091.1 GCA_025449595.1 Acidobacteriota bacterium
GCCGTGTCCTCGTGGCAGCTGGCCCGGACGGTGGCACTCAGCGGCCAGCTCGGCGTGGTGTCTGGCACGGCCCTGGACGCGGTGCTCGCCCGGCGGCTGCAGGACGGCGACCCGACAGGGGACATCCGCCGCGCGCTGGACCACTTCCCGGTGCCGGCACTTGCAGAAGTGGTCCGTACCAAGTACTTCCGGCCGGGTGGCCGCACCCCCGGCCAGCCCTACCTGCCGGTCGCCAAGCTCACGTTGCGCCCCACCCGGGCCCAGCAGCAGCTCGCCGTCGTCGCCAACTTCGTCGAGGTGTGGCTGGCCAAGGAGGGGCACCACGGGCTGGTCGGCGTGAACTACCTCGAGAAGGTGCAGCTGGCCACCCCGGCCGCGGCCTTCGGAGCGATCCTCGCGGGGGTGGACTACGTCCTGATGGGCGCCGGCGTCCCGCGGGAGATCCCGCGACTGCTGGCCGACCTCGCTGCCATGCGGGTGGGCCGCATCGGCGTGGACGTGCACGGCAGCGAGGCGCCGCACCCGTTGCAGCTGGACCCGGTCGACGTCCTGGGCGGCGTCGCCCTTAAGGAGCTGCCGTGCCCCAGGTTCCTGGCCATCGTGTCCTCCCACGTGCTGGCCGGATACCTCGCCCGCGACGAGTCGATCCGCCCGTACGGCTTCGTCGTGGAAGGCGCCCCGGCCGGCGGGCACAACGCGCCCCCACGCAACGCCGCACTGCGCGACGAGCTCGGCCAGCCCGTGTACGGCCCGCGGGACGAGGCCGACCTGGCCAAGATCGCCGCGCTGGACATCCCGTTCTGGCTGGCCGGTGGATACGGCACCCCGGCCCAGGTCGCCGCGGCCCGAGAGGTGGGCGCCGCCGGAGTCCAGGTCGGGACGCTGTTCGCGCTGAGCGCCGAGTCCGGGATCACGGCCGACGTACGCAGCGACCTGCTCGCCCGGATAGGGGCCGGGACGCTGCAGGTACGTACCGACGCGCTGGCCTCACCGACCGGGTTCCCGTTCAAGGTCGCGCAGCTGCCGGGCACCCTGAGCGAGGACGAGTTGTACGAGCAGCGGCCCCGGCTCTGCGACCTGGGCTACCTGCGCGAGCCGTACCTGCGCGAGGACGGCGATGTCGGCTACCGCTGCGCCGGCGAGCCCGTGCACATGTACGTACGCAAGGGCGGCGACGTCGCTGACACGGCCGGGCGCAAATGCCTGTGCAACGCCCTGACCGCCGACGTCGGGATGGGGCAGACCCGCCGTACCGGCTACCAGGAGATGCCGCTCGTCACCCTCGGGGCCGACACCGAGGGCCTGACCGAGCTGCTCGCCACCCACCCCGACGGCTGGACCGCCACCGACGCCGTCACCTGGCTGCTGCGCGACCTCACCAGAGAGCCGGCCCTCGTACCGGCGTGACCGAATCCCCGCCGATCATGGGGTTGCGGCTCCCCCCGCTGTCGATCATGGGGTTGAGTGCGGTTTCGAGGCCGGAGCCGCACGGAAGCCCAAGATCGAGCCCTCTGCGCCGACGCTTCAACACCCGACGGCGTGAGGTGCTCATGATCAGTAGTCAATTCGTGAGGTCGGACACGGCCATCTCCCGCGTCCCACGCAAGCAGACGCGAGCAGCCACCTCACCAAACGCCTACTTATCATGAGATCGCCCCCGACGAGCCCCGCCGATCACGAGGTTGCCAAGTCACGCCTCGCCTGTGACGGGGTTGCCGACACGCCCCCCGACCACAGCGTTACCGGCTCCACGCCCCCGACCACTGGGTGCCGGCGCCTCGCCCCCAGATCACTGAGTTGCCGTCGCTACGGCCCGCCGATCACGGTCGCGGGCTGTCGCGACCCAGCCGATCATGGGGTTGAGTGCGCTTCTCCGTGTTGATCATGGGGTCAAGTGCGGTTTCGAGGCCGGAACCGCACGGAACCCCATGATCAGCGTGACCGGGGTACCACGGGACCGGGGGCAGCCGGGAGGGGTCTCGGGTCAGCCCAGGGTGGTTCGTACTACCTCGGCCAGGTCGTGCGCTACGCCGGCGGCCTGCTCGTGGGTGGCGGCCTCGACCATGACCCGTACCACCGGCTCGGTGCCGGAGGGCCGCAGCAGCACTCGCCCGGTCCCGGCCAGCGAGCTGTCGGCGGCGGCCAGCGCGGCCAGCAGGGTCGGGTCGCTGCCCACCCGTGACTTGTCCACGCCCGGCACGTTGATCAGTACCTGCGGCAGCTTGGTGACCACGGCGGCGAGCTCGGCCAGCGGTACGCCGGCCTGCGCCACCGCGGCGAGCAGGTGCAGTGCGGTGAGCGTCCCGTCGCCGGTCGTGGCGTGCTCGGTCATCACGATGTGACCGCTCTGCTCGCCACCGAGCACGTGGCCGCCGAGCCGCATGGCCTCCAGGACGTACCGGTCCCCCACGGCCGTCTCCACGACGTTCACCCCGGCCTTCTGCAGCGCCAGCCGGAGCCCGAGGTTGGCCATGACGGTGGCCACGACGGTGTCGCCGGCCAGCGCACCGCGGGCGCGCATCGCCAGGGCGAGGATCGCCAGCGTGTGGTCACCGTCGACCACCGATCCGGTGGCGTCCACGGCCAGGCACCGGTCGGCGTCCCCGTCGAATGCGACCCCCGCGTCGGCGCCGCGGGCGACGACTTCGGCCTGCAGGTCGCCGAGGTGGGTCGAGCCGCAGTTGTCGTTGATGGACCAGCCGTCCGGCGTGGTGTGGATCTCGTGGACCTGTGCCCCGGCCGCGCGCAGCACCTGCGGACCCACCCGCGACGCCGCCCCGTTGGCAGCGTCGACGACGACGTTCAGCCCGTCGAGGCGGTACGGCAGCGTGCCGAGCAGATGGTCCACGTACTGCTGGCTGCCGGCGTCATGGCGTCGCACCCGGCCGACGGCCGCCCCGGTGGGCCGGGCCCACGGCTCCTGCAGCCGCGCCTCGATCGCGTCCTCGACATCGTCGGGCAGCTTGCGCCCGCCGCGGGCGAAGAACTTGATCCCGTTGTCCGGCATCGGATTGTGGCTGGCGGAGATCATCACGCCAAGGTCCGCGTCCAGGTGCCCGGTCAGGTACGCGATCGCAGGAGTGGGCAGCACGCGTACGACCTGCACGTCGACGCCGGCACTGGCCAGGCCGGCCACGACGGCCGCCTCCAGGAACTCCCCGCTCGCCCGCGGGTCCCGGCCCACGACAGCCAGCGGGCGGTGGTCACCGAAGCCGCCCTTGTCGCCGAGCACGTGCGCGGCTGCGACCGACAGGTCCAGCGCCAGCTCGGCGGTCAGGTCGACGTTGGCCACGCCGCGTACGCCGTCGGTTCCGAACAGTCTGGCCACGCGCACTCCTTCACGGCCCCCCGTGACTGCCGGACATGATCGATGCCCCGGAGCGTAGCCCCAGGGCATCTCACGCCGTCGTGCCCGCGGGCCGACTGCTCCTGCCCGCATGCGGTCTTGCACACACGCGCGGCAGGACGAAGCCCTGAAGGGCAAGAACTACCACCGCTCGTGCCACCGCATGCGTGCCCGTCTTGCGCTCACGCTCGGCAGGGCACGAACCACCAGGGGTCTCATCCTGCAGCCGAGCGGTGCTGTGATCGCGCTCGCTTCGCTCGCGCTCAACAGCTGCGCGCACGTTCGGGAAGGAAGACGAAGAACGTGTCTTCCTTCCCTCACTTAGCGCTTGCTGTACTGCGGGGCCTTGCGGGCCTTCTTCAGGCCGTACTTCTTGCGCTCCTTGATCCGGGCGTCACGGGTCAGGAAGCCGGCCTTCTTCAGGCGCGGACGCATCGCTTCCTCGTCGATCCCGTTGAGCGAGCGGGCGATGCCCAGGCGCAATGCGCCGGCCTGTCCACTGATGCCACCACCGTCGATGCGGGCGATGACGTCGTACGCGTTCTCCAGGCCGACCGTCACGAACGGCTCGTTGACCATCTGCTGGTGGACCTTGTTGGGGAAGTACCCCTCCAGGGTCCGGCCGTTGATGGTCCAGCGACCGGTCCCCGGGACGATCCGCACCCGCGCGATGGCTTCCTTGCGCCGCCCGACGGCCCCGCCGGGGACGGTCACCACTGCGCGCTCGGCCACGGCGACGGCCGCTGCCGGTGTCTCGGAGGTATAGCTGCTCGGCGCCTCGTCGGCGTCGATCTCGGCGATTGTCTCGCTCACGACCAAGGTGTCCTCTCGTACGGTTCAGTCGTCGTCGACGCGCTACTGCGCGACCTGCGAGATCTGGTATTCCTGCGGGTTCTGGGCGGCGTGGGGGTGCTCCGGTCCGGCATAGACCTTGAGCTTCTTGATGACCTGTCGGCCGAGACGGTTGTGGGGGATCATGCCCCGCACGGCCTTCTCGACCGCGCGCCGCGGGTTCTCGTCGAGCAGCCGGGCGTACGAAGTCGAGGTCAGCCCGCCCGGGAAGCCGGAGTGGCTGTAGGCGATCTTGCTCTCGCGCTTGTTTCCGGTCAGCGCCACCTTGTCCGCGTTGATGATCACGACGAAGTCGCCACCATCGACGTGCGGGGCGAAGGTCGCCTTGTGCTTGCCGCGCAGCAGCGTCGCGACCTGGGTGGCGAGCCGTCCGAGCACGACGTCGGTCGCGTCGATGACGTGCCACTGCCGGACGGTGTCGCCGGGCTTGGGGCTGTACGTGCGCACGGTGCGGTCGCCTTCACGTTCGTAGGGGGCTGCGGACTCCACGACACATGACGCGGTCCACACTTGCTCGGCGCAGCGGAGCACCTGTGCCGCAAGCACGGGTGTCGAGCCGACACGCAGTTGGCCAGGCTACCGGCGGCCCTCCCCCAGGGTCAAAACGAACGGCCCTTGGTCGGTGCGGACGGAGCCCGGTCAGGTGGGCAGCCGCAGCGACACGATGTCCTCGGCCCGGGTCCGTACCTCGCTGCTGCCGTCGAGGGCGGACAGGAAGTCCTCGCGCTCCAGGACTCGGAACACGCTGTCCTCGGTGGTGGTGACGGTCGCCGTACGGGGCACGTCGCGCAGCAGTGCGATCTCCCCGAAGAAGTCGCCCGCCCCCTCCCGGCGCAGCTCGCGACCCTGCTGGGTCACAACGACCGCCCCGGACTCGATCAGATAGAAGCGGTCACCGACCTCACCCTCGGCGATGACCAATCGGTCGGCGGGGACCGACAGCTCGACCAGCCGGCGGGCCAGGTTCTCCAAGGTCGGCCGGTCCAGCGGCGCGAAGATCGACGCCTTCTGCAACAGCTCCAGCCCGACCGGCGGGGTCAGCGACGCGTCGAGCCGGCGCAGCCGAGGCAGCGCGGGCAGGACCACCAGGGCGACGGCGAGCCCCAGCACGGCCAACCCCCAGCGCAGGCCCACGAACCGGATCAGCAACGGCATGATCAACGCACCGAGCGCCATCGTGGTGATCAGGCCGGTCTCCAGCGCACCGAACACCCGTCCGAGCACTGCATCCGGGGTCAGTCGCTGCAGGATCGTCGAGGCGTTGACGTCGACGATCGGGTTCGCCGCGCCGATGACGAACATCGCCGCGAACGCCGGAAGCAGCTGCGGCCACACCGAGATCAGCAGCAGCGGGAGCGCCCAGAAGATGACACCGAAGGCGAAGTCCGTTGCGAGGCGGAACTTCGAAGCCCGCCCGATGGCCGCCAGCCCTCCGATGATGGCGCCGACGCCCAGCACCGCGTCGAGATAGCCGACCCCCCGGGGCCCCAGACCCGCAACGTCCACGGCGACCGCGACGCCGAACACGATCGAGGCGCCCGCGACAACCGTCTGGGCGCAGTAGACCCCGGTCACCATCCGCAGGTCGGGGTTGTCCCAGATGGTGCGGAACCCCGCCACCGACTCGGTCCAGAAGCCCGCCGCGTTGCCCGGGCCCGACGACTCTTCCGTCGGGGATCGGTCCGACCCCTCGGGACCCACCGGCGACTCGGGGGCTGCTGGGACCTTGATCGAGCTCACGACCAGGGCGGACCAGGCGAAGGTCAGGGCGTTCACCGCGAAGACCAGCGGGATGTCCGCGACGGTGAGCAGCAGGCCCCCGAGGGCGGGCCCGACGAAGAATGCCAGGCTCTCCAGGGTGCTCGAGGTGCCGTTGGCCGCGGTCAGCTCTGCCGGGGTGTCGGCGAGCGTCGGCAGCAGCGCCGCCTGCGCCGGCCGGAACGCCGAGCTGGCCAAGGACGCGAGCGTGGCCAGCACGAAGACGACTGCGGGGGCCAGATCCCAGAAGACGGCGGCCGCCGCCAGTGACACGAGCACGCAGCGCGTCACGTCGGAGGTGACCATCACGCGCTTGCGGGGGAACCGATCGGCGAGGCCGGACGCGAACGGTGTCACGGCCGCCAGCAGGCCGAGTCGTACGACGGCCCAGATGCCGACGGCGGTCACTCCGCCCACGCCGAAGGCCCACACGGTCACGGCGGTCGAGTACGCCCAGTCGCCGATCATCGATCCGGCCAGCGCGAGGTTGATCCGCCGCA
>JANWJC010000092.1 GCA_025449595.1 Acidobacteriota bacterium
CAGGTCAGCGGTGCCGCGCCGACCACGCTGCGCGCACGGGTCTGGCGTGCCGGCAACGCCGAGACGGCCCCTTGGAACGTGACGGCTCAGGACTCCACCAAGAGTCTGCAGCGCGCAGGAGACGTCGGGATCAGCGCGTACCTGTCTCGGACTGCGAAGAACGCCCCGGTGGTCGTCTCGGTGGACGGCCTGACCGTGTGGTCGACCGTCGGGTCCGTCGCGGCGTCCAGGCCGAAGGCCGCGCCACCGACCCCGACCCCGACACCGACACCGACACCGACCACCGCGTCGCCCGAACCGGTCGTCGATCCACCTGTCGACGCCGGGGATGCGCACCGCGCCACGGCTTCTGCGGGGGCCGCTGCCATCGGTTCGACGAGGTATCTGATCCCGTCCGGCGCCATCTTCGTGTCGCCGACCGGTAACAACAGTGCGGCCGGATCGGTCTCAGCTCCCGTGGCGACCGTCGCTCGAGCGGCAGCGCTGGCTCCTGCCGGAGGCACCATCGTGCTGCGCGGTGGGACCTATCACGAAAGCGTGGTCCTCTCGGGCACCAAAGCGCTCACCCTGCAGGCGTATCCGGGTGAGGCAGTGTGGTTCGACGGTGCATCGAGCGTCGCCGGTTGGGTTCCGGACGGGAAGGCTTGGCGGGTCGACGGGTGGAGCGCCATCTTCGACCACTCGCCCACCTACACCGCGGGCGCGCCTGACAACACCGCGGCGGGTTGGAACTTCATCAACCCCAGCCATCCGATGGCTGCCTATCCGGACCAGGTCTGGATAGATGGGGTGGCGCTGACCCAGGTGGCATCCCGTGCCCAGGTGGCGCAGGGGACCTTCTACGTCGACGCGAGCAGTCACCAGCTGTTCGTTGGCACGAACCCGGCGGGACACGCAGTCAGTGCGAGCACGCTCTCGACCGGGTTCACCGTGACCGCGCCGAACACCGTGCTGCGAGGCTTCGGTGTCCGCCGTTACGCCACCTCCGTGCCGATGATGGGCACGGTGCGCGTCTTCGCGCCCGGCGTCACGTTGGAGAACGTCGTCGTCTCCGACAATGCCACGCAAGGCATCAGCATCAACGGGGCGGACGGAACCCTGCGGCATGTCTCCGCCCTTCGGAACGGACTGTTGGGAATCCATGCCAACTATGCCGACGGTCTCAAGGTCATCAGTTCCGTCGCCAGCAACAACAACACCCAGAACTTCAACATGGCTCCGGTGTCGGGCGGAATCAAGATCACGAAGTCCCGGAACCTTCTGGTGACTGACAGCGTTCTGGAGTCCAACAGGGGACCGGGCGTGTGGTTGGACATTTCCGTTTACAACGTGACCTTCACTGGCAATGACTTCTTGTCGAATGCTGGCAACGGGCTGGTGGGCGAGATATCTGACACCCTCGTGATCGCGAACAACCTGGTTGAGGGCAACGGCGGCAATGGTGTCAAGCTCGACAACACCGGGCACGTGCAGATCTGGAACAACACGTTCACCCGGAACAATCGCGACCTCAACATCACCCAGGACGCGCGAGACCAGTTCAACCTGTCAGATGCTGGTCATGACTCACGTCAGAAGCTCCCGGACCCGACGGTGCCATGGCTCTCCGCCAACATCGTGGCTCACAACAACATCTTCGACAACAGCACAGGGAACGCGCTGCTGGCGGTGGAGGACTACACGCACCGATACTCCGCCGCGGCCCTGAAGATCACCGTGAACAACAACATGTATCTGAGGGCCTCATCGAGCGCCCCGACCTGGGCGGTGATCTGGTCCCGCGGAGTGGGCGATCCAGCCGTCTACACCTCCCTGGCGGCGTTCAAGTCCGCTACTGGGCAGGAGAGCCAGTCGATCGCGCAGGACGGAGGTGCCTCCTCGCGTACCGTGGCGACCGCCCAGGCGCCGACTGTCGCCGCCCCGCTGCCGGCCAGCATCGCATCGCTCATCGCGCAGCCGAGCGGGATCCAGCACCTCGGGGCCTGGGGGTAGTTGGCTACTCCCTTCTGCGGCGGCGGTTCCGAAGGCAGGCTGCTGAACCAGGCAGAGGCGGAGCCCCTCCGGAGATGGGGACGCCGCGACTCGAGGCGCTAGGGTGTGGTCGGTGAGGTGCATGGACCGGCGCCATTGGGGCACGGCGCGGTGATCTCCGGACACCTCCTTGACGTCCTGTTGATCGCCTCGACAGCCGGACTGCTGGCTGCGCTGTCGGTGCTGCTGATGCGACGTTGGCGTCCCCTGTGTGCGGTGTTCTGGGTCGGCGTCATCTGCGTCGTGCCGTACTGGGTGGGCGTCACACCCAAGGTGTTCATCCCGCCGGCGACCCTCGCGGCAGTGCTGATCGTGCTGGCCCTGCTCCCCGTGAGCGGGGTGAAGCTCCACGCCGTCGACGCCCTGGTGCTCCTTCTTGTTGTCGGGTTCGCGGCGGCATTCGTTGGTGGCACGAGCATCCTGTCGGTGGGGGCGACTCTGCTCGTGGAGTGGGTGCCCGCCTACGTGGTCGGTCGACTGCTCGCAACGTCCTTGGACATCCGATGGATGTACGGCGTGATAGCGGTGGGCCTGACGATCGTGGCGGTGCTTGCCCTCCTTGAGTTCCTCACCAGCTACAACCCCTTCGTGCACATCGCGGTCGACAACACCCAGTTCCAGTCCTGGGCGGGGTTGCAGACTCGGGGGGGACAGATCCGAGCCGAGGGTGCCTTCGGCCACTCGATCGCGCTCGGCGCATCCTTGGGACTCGCCGTCCCCCTTGCCATCGGTTCGCGGTTCCGCCCGGGTGTCAAGGTGGTGATGGTGGGACTGATGTCGTGCGCCGCGATCGTGACCTTCAGTCGCATCGGCATGGCGACGTGCGTGCTGGGAGTCGTTCTGTCGATGGTCTTCCTTCGCGGGGGGGCGCGCGTGCGTACGCGTGTCTTCGCTCTGGTCCTGTTGGTGGTGGGTTTCGCGGTGGCCTACCCCGCCGTGGGATCGGTGTTCGCCGACGCCGGCAGCGAGGCGACGAACAGCGCCTCGTACCGAGTGGATCTTGTGTCCTTGGTACGGTCGATGAGAGTGCTCGGTCTTGCCTCGTCGTTCCAGCGCAATGCGGCCGGTCAGGGTTACTTCAGTGACTATCGGTCGATCGACAGCGAGCTCGTTCTTCTCGGCCTGACGTTCGGCCTGCTCGTCCTGGCTCTCGTGGTCATAGCCCTGGTCGGGGCCGTCGTCGTCATGTTGCGGGGGAGGGCCACACCCGCAACCGTGGCTATCGTTGCCCAGATCCCGGCATTCGCGACCGTGGCACTCATCACACAATATGCGGCATTTGTCTGGTTTGTTGCGGGGGTGGCAGTGACGAGCCAGCTGGCCGCACGGCCAGAGATGACGGACCGATCAGCGGGGGTTCCGACCGAAGGTCGACTACCACGGTCCGTCGTTGCACGGTAGTCAGTAGCTCAGTCGTGTGAGCCTGTAGTTCTCCTCGGTCGGCCCTCACTTGACATGCGATACTGGGCCGGCGCAAGTGACAGTGCTGGACGTCGAGAGGTAGCCATGGAGACCCGAGAGTACGTCACTGCCCTGGGCCGGAAGTGGTGGCTCATCGTGCTGATCGCCCTCCTGGGCGCGGTCAGCGGGTGGGGACTCTCACGGATGGTGACTCCCATGTACACGGCCAGCGCCGAGGTGTACGTGGCGTTGACCCACGGGTCGACAGCTGCCGATCTCGCGAACGGCGCCAACTACACCCAACAGCAGATCGCCTCGTACGCTGAGTTGACGACTACCCCGATCGTGTTGAACCCAGTCATCGACTCACTTCGGCTCAACACCACTGCCGTCAACCTCGCCAAGACGGTTGACGTGACCACACCGCTGAACACGACCATCATGCAGATCTCGGCGACGGATGCCTCGCCGGTTCGGGCTGCGGACATTGCGAACGCCATAGCCGCACAGGCACGTGAGGTCGTCGAACAGGTGTCACCGACTGGACCGAACGGGACCACGAGCGTCACCGTGCACATGGTGCAAGACGCTGTCCCTCCGCTCGCGCCCTCTTCGCCCAAGACCAGCTTGAACACTGCTCTCGGTGGATTCATCGGACTGCTGGTGGCGCTGTTGTTCGTTCTGCTCCGAGCCACTTTCAACACACGGGTGGGTCACCAGACCGACGTCGCTCGGCTCACCGGAGTGCCGCGGCTAGGAACAATCGTGAAGCGCCGTGGCAGCAGTCCCGCTCTGATCATGCTGACGTCGTCAGCGGGGTCCGAGGCAGAGGCCTACCGAAAGCTGCGTACAGATCTCCAGTTCGTGGCTGTCGATCGAACCTCGCTGGCCTTGGTGGTGACCTCGTCAGTCGCGAACGAAGGTAAGTCGACGATCACCTGCAACCTGGCGCTGGCAATGATCGAGTCGGGCGTGCGGGTGCTGCTGATCGACGCTGACCTGCGCAAGCCCTCCGTGGCGAAGCTCCTCTCGCTGGAAGGAGCCGCCGGGCTGACGACCGTGCTCGCCGGCAAGGCCTCCTTCGACGACGTGGTCCAGCGCTGGGGTGACACGGACCTGGATATCCTCACATCCGGGGTCATCCCCCCGAATCCCAGCGAGCTGCTCTCGTCCCAGGGCATGGAAGCTCTGCTGACCCGGATGCGCAAGCGCTATGACGTGGTCCTCATCGATACACCACCGAGTCTGGCAGTTGCTGATCCGGCCATCTTGGCGCGGCTGGTGGACGGTGCCCTGGTCATCGCCGACACGTCGAAGGCGCGGGTCCCGCAGCTTCGGCGTACTGTCCAGATGCTGGGCATGGCAGGTGCGAGCGTGCTCGGTATCGTGCTGAACCGGGTCAAGTCCTCTGACGACGTGTATGTCTATGAGGGCCCGGAGATCATCGCGCCTGACACGCACCCTCAGGAAGCGCCCGCGGACCCGCGTTCCGACATCGGCCTGGCGTCAACCACCGTGAAACGGCCTGTCGACCTGAACTGACGCTGTTCTCAGGTGAGGCCGTCGTCGACCTCGTCGAGAAGCATCTGCTCGATCGATCCTGCGCTGTCGGTCGTGCCTTCAATGTCCGTCGACTCCGTATCGGACTCGAGCACCGCGCGACGCTTGGCCAGGTCGCGCCTCACGTACCAGAGGTTCGGGATCACCTGGCATGCCAGCACCCCGATCGCCGAGCCGAGGATTGGTCCAGCGGCACCAACAACCCCGACCAGCCACCAGCTGATACCCAGGTTCAACGGAACCATGATCAGAATGGGTATCACCTGGAACGTCAGGCCTCGTTTGTCCGTCATGTACATTCCCGCGGGGTACTTGGCCGCCTGGAGTGTTACGAAAACGACGAATCCGATCATGAGAGCAGGATCGAGAGTGATCTTGCCGGCCGAGATGTAGGGCACCAGCCAGGGCGAGATCGCGGCGAGGGTGACCCCGAGCAGCAGTCCGCCGAGCGTGAACCACATCGTAGGTACAGCAGGAGACTCGATACGACGGGACGATCGCGCCTTCGCATAGATCGGCCACAGCGTGATGCCGGCGGCCGCGATCGTCTGAAGGACGAGTCCGAAGATCTGCGATGCAAGGTTGTACTGGGCTAGCTGCGGTCCATCAGTCAGGTGGCTGAGCAGCAGGCGATCGGTCTGTATGGCAACTGGAAGTGCCAGCATCTGCAACAGCATTGGCCATGCGACGCTTCCGACGGCCACACCCGGGTAGCGTCGTCGGTGGGGGACAGCCTTGATGGCCATGGCAATCTGAGGCCGCACGTGCCGTGCTGCCACCAGCAGGCCGATAAACGCCGAGACCCCGCTCGCGGCATATGAGAAGACCGCCAGATAGTTCCCAGCGGGGATGGACAGCGCTACCGATGTCACAACACAGACCAAGATGGTCGGAGCTACGACTGCCTGGATGCTGACCTGGGTGCTGACGCGCCCGAGTCCGACCAGGACTCGAGGGCCGACCGAGAGCGGCAGAACCAGTCCGAAGACCGCGAGACAGAGGAATGCGGCCAGGCTGCCGCCTGCCAGCAAGCCATCACCGAGAACCGCGGGCCACCAGCCGAGAACGAACAGGGCGAACCCGACGGCTGCGATGATGGAACCGGAGACGATCAGGATCCGGAGTGCCGTGGTTATCACTGCACGAACGTGCCCATCAGACTTGACGTCGTCCGAGCCAGCCACGGCATTGATGATCACGGCCGCGATCCCGAGATCCGCAAAGGGGAGAAGGGCTGTGATCGATGACAGGAGTCCGTACTGAGCGTAGGCCCCGACCCCGAAGTGCTGGATGATGAGCCGGCTGGTGATGATGCCGAGGACCCCCGATATACCCATCACCAGAATCTTCGCGCCGGCTGAGTACCCAACTGCGGCCCACAGGCCATCACCGTCGCTGCGTAGGTGGCGTGGCATGGTCAGCAGGGGTGAGAGGTAGTCGGGGAGAAGAGCCAGCCATCTGCGGCCAACCGCCCATCCACGTCAGGAAGATCCGCCAGGACGTCCTGGGCTGGTCGTCGTCTCGCCAACGCTCTCTCCAACGACCGCGCCACTGCCTCCGGATGCCCGTCCGGATCGAGTGTGTCGTGACCGTGCTCGCTCAGCCAGTCGGCTAGACCGGTCTCGGTGGTGGTCACGACGGAGCACCCGTGTGCGAGTCCTTCGACTATCGGTAGGCCGACCTGCTCGCGCCATCTGGGGGAGCGTTGCGAGAGGAGCACGACGACCTGGGATGAGCGGAGTCGTTCGTGGATCGACCCTCGGTCGGGATCGACCAACAGATGGATGGAATCGTGGGCTTCGGTGGCTTCGCGAACTGCCGCTTCCCTTGGCCCCTTCCCGATGACGGTCAGCTCAGGTCCGCTTCCGGCGATCTCGATGACAAGTGGCCACGCGGCAAGCAGGGCGTCGATCCCCTTGCGGTGGTCGAGAGCGCCGATGAACAGAACACTTCCGGGTTCCTTGTCCCCGATCGGCCCGCAGCTACAAACGGTCGGCAGCGCCGGAATGAGCGCGTCCTGCAGGCTGCGGCCATGATCGGGCAGGACGGCCCGATCCCACGAGCGAGCAGACTCGGTTCCGTAGACCAGACGATCGATACGTCGCCAGGCATGGTGCGCCAGGCGCTTCTCGACCTGGAGTCTCAGGCGCGAGCGCCTCCGGTCGCCTGGCCGGGTCCGGAATGGATCAAGATTCTCTATGGCATAGCTGACAACGGTCGTGCGCGGGCGGCCGAACAGTCGTGCCATGCGAAGCGACAAGAGAGCGGCCCCGGTCAGCAGGGCGCCTGCTCTCATGAGTGGCTCGTTGATCTCCAGTGCCACCAGACGCGAGGAAGCGACGGCCCGCGCCGCCTGAAGTGTCGTCACCTGGCGCAGATCGAGGTCGGTCGTGAGCGATTCGTCGAAGTCATAGCTGCGGCTCCGATACAGGATCGAAGCGGGCGCCAACTGGTGTGCACGTTCGAGGTGAGCCGTCCGCAAGCGGTCGTACAACCGCGCTGTGTCGTGCTGCAGCGGGCGCCTCATCGTGGAATCGTACTCAGGTGGCGCTCTCGAACCGGCAATGGCCGAGGCGTGGGGGGTGGGTGCGGCCCGTGCTCTGGTGCAGCTCAGCCTGGGTCCATGAGTCGTGTCAGCGCCTCGATCGCCGAGTCGATCTGGGAGAAGGCAGCAAGGTAGGCCGCGGAATCACGTCCGTAGGGGTCGGCTATCTCAACCGAGAGATTGCCTCGGGTTGCAGCGGCTGGACCTCGATGTGCGCCGGCCCAGGCCACGATCGCGTTCGGCTCGGCCGGCGTCTGATCATCATTAGCACGAGTGCGGGCCTGGGTGCCCAGGTCGATGAACTCCAGCAGCGTGAAGGTACGCTTGGCGGCCCCTGGGACGGTCGAAGCGACCCAGGCGCGCTGCTCGAGGGTCATGGTGAGCACGAGGCCAGCCGCGGACAGCATGCCTCCGGTGAGCTGACGAGCCTGGAAACCCGATGTCTGGACGCCGCGCGCCTTCAGCAGAGTGCTCATGGAGGGGTGGATGGGTGCTCCGACGACCGAAGCAGTTCCTGCCGACGTGGCCCGTAGGGGAACCGTCGCCCGGGACATGAGCAGGCGTTCTGCCGCCGGTGAGCGGCAGATGTTACCCGTGCACACGAACAAGATGTCCGGCACCATCGGCAACCTCCTCGCTCGCTCGGACGGACTCCAGGTCAGCCCCGCTGTGCGGCCAGCTTCTCGTCCGATACCATAAGCAGTGGTAGAGACGATGCCGAGCGGGCTCAAGAGGAGTATGGCATTGCGCCCACTCATCGTTCAGCAGTCGTTCCCGGACCCTCGCCCCACCACGAACCCGTACATCTGGCTCCTGCGCGATGCGCTGCAGTCGCTGCCCGACACCGAAGTGCACACCTTCACCTGGGCACGGGCGCTGTTCGGCCGTTACGACGTGTTCCACGTGCACTGGCCAGAGATCCTCGTGGACGGGCGGTCCCGCGTGAGAGCAGCGGTGCGACAGAGCCTGACGGCAGTCCTGCTCGTGCGACTTCGCGCGACCCGGACCCCTTTGGTGAGGACCGTTCACAACGTGGAGCTGCCGGAGGGGCTCTCGTGGAGCCGTCGACGCCTCCTGCGTGCAGTGGACCGCCAGACCACAATGCGGATCCGACTGAACACGACGACAGAACTACCGGTGAACCAGCCGTACGCCACCATTCTGCACGGTCATTTCCGGGATTGGTTCGAGCAGTATCCCCGCGCGCAGCAGGTTCACGGCCGCATCGCCTACTTCGGTCTCATCCGTCGATACAAGAACGTGGACACGCTGCTTCGCGTCTTCGCACTCCTGCCCGGCGATGGCAGCCTTCACGTGGAGGGGTTGCCGTCGTCAGCCGAGCTTCGCGCCGCGTTGGTGGAGCTGGCGTCGCATGACGACAGGGTCCGGCTCAGGCTCGAGTTCCTGACGGACGAGGACCTCGTGAGAACCGTCTCCGAGTCGGAGCTCGTCGTCCTTCCCTATCGGGAGATGCACAACTCCGGCAGTGTCCTGACCGCGTTGTCGCTCGACAAGCCGGTGCTGGTTCCCGCCAACCTTGTCACCGAGCGGCTGCGGGACGAGGTCGGGAGGGGTTGGGTGTTCACCTATCCTGACGCCCTGACGGCGGACGTGCTCGCAGGAACTCTGGCCGAGCTCCGTGGCATCGGTGTCCGTGTCGGCCCCGACCTGTCGGCACGGAACTGGGACGAGGCTGGTCGAGCTCATGTCCGCGCATATCGCAGCGCCATCACGTTGGCGAGGCGAGGTCGGGTGCGCAGCTCGGCACCGTTGGAGCCGGGCGCAGAGGGGGCCTCGCTTTGACCGCTGCCGACCTTGCCGTGGTCGTGGTCAGCTTCGAGTCCTCGGAACTGCTGCGGTCGAACCTTGCGCGAACGGCATCCGAGCTGTCCGGCTCGATCGTGGTCGTCGTCGACAACTCGGTCACTGCAGGGGAGCGCGACCGGACGCGCCGTCTGTGCGCCGAGAGGGACTGGGTCTGGGTCGCGTCGTCGACGAACACGGGGTTCGGGCGCGGCATGAACTCGGGAGTTGCGGCAGCTCGCGAACGCGGGGCGGCGTGGTTGCTCCTGCTCAATCCGGATGCCCTGATCACGGGCCCCGACGTGCTTGCGCTGCTCGAGGCCGCCCGGCTCGCCCCGCTCACACTCGTCGCACCGAGGATCCTGCGTCCGGATGGGAGCCTGTGGTCGGAAGGCTCCGATCTGTATCTCGAGGACGGTCGGATCCGCTCGGTCCGACGCCGTGACGGGGCTGCAACCGGGCGGCTGCAGACATGGGTCAGCGGCGCGTGTCTGTTGCTGGGGACCGAGCTCTGGGATCTGGTCGGTGGGTTCGCCACGGACTACTTCCTCTACTGGGAGGATGTCGAGCTGTCGTTTCGAGTCGAGCGTGCGGGTGGGGCGATCCTGGTTCACGAGACGGCCGTCGCGGTCCACGCCGAAGGTGGGACGCAGGGGACGGGGCACACGTCCGCCGGCGCACGAAAGTCGGGAACCTACTACTACTACAACATTCGCAACCGGCTTCTGTTCTCAGCGAGAAACCTGCCCGACGAGGATGTCAGGGCCTGGATGGGAACCGCTCGGTCGGTCGCGTACGAGATCTTGCTGCAAGGCGGAAGACGCCAGTTCCTGCTGCCCTGGACACCGGTGTCGGCAGCGCTTCGTGGGACACGTGACGGGCTACGGATCGCCCGGGCCGAGCTCGCGGACCGCGACGTCAAGCGTCGTCCCGGAGATGCACGAGGATGACACTTGTCGATCATGGGTGACTGAGAGCTTCCGCCCCACCGAACCTCGACGAACGCACAGGGTCGGGTCGTCCGTTCGCTGGATTCAGTTCGGACGATCGGACGGACCGTTGGCCGCTGGACCGGTGCGAGACGCGCAGTGGGTCGAAAGCTGTGCTCCTTCGGCCCAATCCGGGCTCGCAGGCGTCGACCAGGTGCACGTACGATGGGCTTCCGCACACCGGTCTGGAGCAGATGTTCATGCGCAAGTGGTCCATGACCGGCATCGCTGTGCTCGTCATCGTCGCTGTCGCGGGTTGCAGCTCGGCCGCCCAGCTGACCCCGTCGGGGACGCCGTCGCCCACGTCGTCACCATCCACTGTCGCTCCGACCCCGACACCCACGCACTCGAGTACCACGCCTGTCGCGTCTGGCCAGCCAACCCCAGCGCCTGCGGTTATCCGCTCTGATGCCCCTCCGGCGTCGGATCTGGTCTCAGCGCGCGCTGCGACTTTCACCACGGCAGTCTCGTACCCGACCGGCCTGGTCGTGAGAGTCGACTCGATCAAGCAGCAGACCATCACGGCGCAGGGGCCAGGAGCGCTCACGGGCAAGCCCAGCACGACGTTCACCATCCGGTTCACCAACAATTCAACCAAAGCTGTCGACCTGAGCCAGGTCGTCGTCTCCGCGTTCTTCGGGCGGCCGCAGCAGCCGAGCGAGCCGGTCTACACGGGCGGACAGAACGACTTCTCCGGCACGCTCGCGCCAGGACGTTCCATGGCGACGGGCTATGCCTTTTCCATTCCCGTGCAGCAGCTCGGGTCCGTCACGTTGACGGTGGACTTCGGTGGCATCTACAAGCCGGCTGTCTTCTACGGTGCGGCACGAAGCTGAATGGACCTCCCCGTGTTCCGTAGCCTTGGGTCGGCGACGTGAACAAGACCGTGCGGATCCTCGGTACCCATGGCGTTCCAGCCGCCTACGGTGGCTTTGAGACGGCCGCCGAGAACGTGGGCCTGTTCCTGTCTCACGCCGGATGGCGCGTGATCGTGTACTGCCAGGTCCCCGGCAAAGGCCGTATCCGATTTGATCGATGGCAGGGGCTGGAGAGAGTCCTGATACCGATCTCTACGGAGGGGTGGCGGGGAACATCGAAGTTTGATCTGCTGTCGATCCGTCACGCTTCGGCCTATCGGGATATCTGCCTCACCTTCGGGTACAACACAGCTCTCTTCAACGTGGCCACCAGGATGCGGCGGGCTCCTCTTGTCATCAACATGGATGGGATCGAGTGGTCACGCTCCAGGTGGGGCCTCACAAGACAGACGATCCTCTATGTCAACGAACGTATTGCCTGCTACGTCGGAAATGAGCTGATCGCAGACCATCCAGAGATCGAGAGATACCTTCGAAAGAAGACCCGAAGCGACAAGATCACGATGATCACTTATGGCGCGGACGCGGTCGACGATGCCGACGAGCGACTGCCGCGGAGCCTGGGGCTGGAGCCGGGAAACTACCTGAGCATCGTGTGCCGACCGATCCCGGAGAACTCGATCTTCGAGATGGTCCAAGGCTTCTGCGCCCGACCACGCGCGGAGAAGCTCGTCGTCCTCGGGTCTTACGATCCGGCATCAGATGCCTACCATCGGAAGGTGATGGCGGCGGCGAACGAGCGCGTCATCTTCCCCGGTGCCATCTATGACCGTGACGACCTCGCGGCGGTTAGATTTCATTCGAAGCTCTACCTTCACGGGCACACCGTCGGGGGGACAAATCCTTCACTCGTGGAGGCTATGGCTGCAGGAAACCCTGTCTTGGCGCACGACAACCCCTACAACAGGTGGACGGCTGGGGCGGGGCAAGAGTACTTCACGTCGGCCGACGTCGTGGCGCGACGCCTCGACGTGCTTCTCAGCTCACCGAGCAAGCTCGAGCAGATGAGCGAGAGCAGCCGTACCAGGCATCGAGGTGAGTTCACCTGGGCTCATGTCGCTGGACAGTACGATAAACTTCTATCGCGATTCATCTAGCGCGTTTTCGACATCTCTGAGGGGAGACCGACGGTGGTCAGGGTCGCAGTGGTGGGCCTGGGAAAGATGGGTCTGTCTCACCTTGCGCTGCTCAATGCACATCCGGACGCTGACGTAGTCGCAGTGTGCGACTCGTCCGGATACCTTCTGGGCGTACTCGGGAAGTACACGGGAATTCAGACGTACGCGGACATCAACAAGATGCTCGCTGCCGAAGACCTCGACGCGGTCGTGATCGCGACACCTTCCAGCCTGCACGCCCCGATGGTCCGGACCGTGATCGCGCAGGGTGTCCACGTCTTCTGTGAAAAGCCGTTCTGCCTTGACGACTCCGACGGGTTGGAGCTCGCGCTAGCGGCGGAGCGAGCGGGCCTCGTAACGCAGATCGGGTATCACAACCGGTTCGTGGGCGCCTTCCGAGAGGTCAAGCGGCTCCTTGACGCCCAGGCGATCGGAAGGGTGACGCACGTGCTCGCAGAGGCGTACGGCCCGGTGGTCCTGCGACAGCAGGGCAGTACCTGGCGAAGCAAGAAGACCGAAGGAGGCGGTTGCCTGTACGACTATGCAGCCCACCCGATAAACCTCGTGAACTGGTTTCTGGGAGAGCCCACCGGAGTCGGCGGTACACGCTTGAACAAGGTCTTCTCCCGGGAGACGGACGACGAGGTCCTTAGCACCCTGTATTTCGAGAATGACGTCAGCAGCCAGGTCTCGGTGAGCTGGTCGGACGAGTCCGTACGCAAGATGACCACCAAGATCACCGTATGGGGGACTGGCGGTCGGATCTACGCCGATCGTCAGGAGTGCCAGGCGTTCATCCGTAGCGACCAGCCCCTGGATGGGTATCGCAAGGGGTGGAACGTTCGATACACGACCGAGCTCTCGGATCCCGTTTACTTCTACCTCAGAGGTGAGGAATACAGCGCTCAGCTCGACCATTTCATCTGCCGCGTCAGTTCAGTGACGGTCGACGGCGAGAACACGTTCGCCAGCGCAGTCCAGACCGACCGAACCCTGTCGTTGATGATTGAAGACGCCGTGAAGGGTGCCTCGACCACGGCTACCACGGCTATGCGGGGTGTCACCACACGAGAAGTGTCCACGCCGGATCGCTCCGAGGACCAATCTCGACCGCGCGCAACAGTGCGCCTGCAACGGCAGGCCCGGTTGCTGGCCGACAAAGTACTCGCCACCATCGATAGGTGGAGGGATCGCAAGTGAGCCCGTCCGGCAACATCTCGGAGGAGCCTCTGATGGACCGTCTTCTGTTTGGAGACAATCAGTTCTTCGGGGTGAATCACATGTCCGAGGAGAAGGCCCGCAGTCAGCAGATGCAGTTTCAGGACATGTCGGCCATCTTGGATGTTCTCGACGACGCCTATGATCTGGGGCTCCGAACGTTCATGTGCACAACCCATGATCGAATCGGAGAGTTGTGCGACGTTGCGCGGTCTTCACCTGATCGATACCCGGACCTGCAGTTTCACCCCTGCATGCCGTATGCCCACAAGTACGCCGACGCCGTGACCGAGAACGGGATCATCGGGGCGATGAGAAGGTTCGTCCCAGACACGGGATACCTCGATGCTGCCAGACGCGGAACGGCCTCGCTCGCTCGCAAGGAGATTAACGGGCTCACCAGCCTCCTGATCGACGCCGAGATGAAGATGTTCGAGGGACTGCGGACACCGGTCGTCTGGTTGCAGAACGTCGTGGTCGACCTCTTGCTGGGGCTCGGGTTCAAAGATGCCTTTACGATCTTCACTGAGCACATCCGCAGTCGCTATGGTGCCGAGCCTGGCTTCATCACGATGAACCTACCTGCTCTGCTCGATCTCCTGGATGAGGTCGGGATCGAGAATCCGCTCGTCTGCGCCAACATCAACAAGATCGGTTTCCGGATGTCAGGGGGTATCGAGTCCTATCGGCGAGCGCTGGAGACTCGAAGCTTCCGAGCGGTGGCGATGTCTGTCTTCGCGTCAGGCGCCATCCCGCCCGACGAAGCAGTGCAATGGGTGTGCGAGCAACCCAACATCACGTCCATCGTCTTCGGTGCATCCAGCCGACGCAACATACGTGGAACCAAGGAGCTCGTTGACCGCTATTGGCACGATGGGCCCTCGAGGACTGGTCGACCATGATGGCAGCGCCCTCCCCGATCCGCGACGGAGTGCGCGGCTCCTACCGAGCCACGCTTAGACAGCTGGCAGGATCGCAGAAGCCGTCGAGTGGTGCCCCCGCATACTCGCGGCTCATCAACAGGAGGGCTGGGCGCCATCTTGCGGCCGCGGCTCACCAGATGCGGCTCAGTCCCGACGTTGTGACTGCGGTCAGTGCCCTGTGCTCGTTCGTAGCGATCGTCATGTTGGCGTTGCTTGATCCGACGCCGCTCGTCGGTCTGGCCGTGTGTGCCGGCCTCGTTCTCGGCTACGCCCTGGACTCGGCTGACGGGCAGCTCGCTCGCCTACGCGGTGGTGGAACGAGTTTTGGTGAGTGGCTCGACCACATGGTGGATGCGTCCAAGATCTCGAGTCTGCATCTTGCGGTCTTGATCTGTGTATACCGGTTCTTCGAAGTCACGCACAGCGGGCTGTTGCTCGTGCCGATCGGATACTCGTTCGTCGCGACCGTCATGTTCTTCGGAATGACACTGACGGACCAGCTGCGCAGAGGAGCCGGCTCTGCTGACAAGCTGCAAACACAGCCGAACACCTGGCTTCGCTCTGTGATCCTTCTACCCACCGACTATGGGCTGCTCTGTCTCACGTTTCTGCTTCTGGGGTGGCACTCGGTGTTCCTTTCTGTCTACGCCGTACTTCTAGTGTGCAACGCCCTCTTCCTGGTACTTGCACTTGGCAAGTGGAGCCACGACCTCAGGAGCCTCGATGTCATCGAGCACTCGAATGCGCAGTAGGAGCTCGGGTTCCCGGACGCGGGTCGGGTCGAGCGCGAGTCACGTTCTCGTGATCAACCCCGGATCCGATCTTTACGGCTCCGACCGGATGGTGCTGGAGACCGTCAGGGCACTCGTCGGCGATGGCTATCGCGTTGTGGTCGCAGTGCCGACGGATGGACCTCTTGTTGCCGAGATCGCTGCCCGAGGAGGGGAGACGTCGATCTGCCCCATGGCAGTGATCCGCAAGGGCCTCCTGAGCCCGTCGGGGCTCCTGAGACTCTCTGCGGAGGCCATCGCAAGTCTGGCCCCGTCCGTCGCCCTCATTCGGCAGGTGGATCCCTCGGTGATCTATGTGAACACTCTGACACCTCCGTTGTGGCTGTTGCTGGCGAAGCTGATGAGGCGACCTTCGATCTGTCATGTCCACGAGGGGGAGTCCGGGGTATCCCGCACGCTGCTGCGAGCGATCAACACTCCGCTTCTGCTGGCCGACCGACTGATCGTGAACAGTGAATTCAGCCGACGTGTACTTGTGGAGACTCTCCCTCGCCTTGCGCGCCGCTCGATGGTGGTCTACAACGCCGTCGCCGGCCCGAAGCGTGTGACACCACCACGTGAGCACCTGGATGGATCACTTCGGCTGCTCTTCGTCGGTCGACTGTCGCCTCGGAAGGGTCCTGACGTGGCCGTTCGAGCACTGAGCATCCTGAGGAACGCCGGTGTGGACGCTGTCCTCGACGTCGTGGGGGGCGTATTTGCGGGCTACGAATGGTTCGAGCGGGACCTTCGCACACTGATCTCCGAGCTCGGCGTCTCCGACTTCGTGCACCTGCATGGCTTCCATGCTGATACCTGGCCATTTGCAGCTGATGCCGACATCGTCCTCGTCCCCTCGACGGTTGACGAGCCGTTCGGGAACACCGCCGTCGAGTCGCTGCTTGCGGCCCGTCCGGTCGTCGTCAGTGCCATCGGCGGACTGCCTGAGGCAACTGAAGGCTTCGGCGCGGCAGTGCGGGTGCCCCCTGCCGATGCAGGAGCGGTCGCGAGCAGTGTGTTGCACATCGTTGATCAATGGGACATGTTTCGCAGCTGCGCCATTGCGGACGCTGTCGCGGCGGCGCGTCGATTCTCCTCCGACAACTACGAAGAATCAGTCCTGGACGCGGTTGATGCGGTGAGCCGGCCGGGTCGGGAAGGCGCCGCGATCTCGTACGTGGGCGCGTAGCCTGGCCCCAGCGACGGGACCCGGGCGCTACGGCAGGTGACGGTCTCAGGTCGAGACACCACGCCGTCGGCGGTATTCCTGGTGTCGAATGCCGACGACGCCCAACAGGATGCCCAGCCCCCGTGCCGATGTTCGTGCGCCCCGCGCTTGTCGTTCGATGGATCCACTCAGGGTGCCGAGCACCATCCTGGCTCCCCCTCCGGTCAGGCGGGCAGATCCGGAGCCCACAAGCCTGATACGGACTTGCGTACGGGCGGCCCATGTCGGTTCTATCTCCACGGCCGTCAGTGCCCAGGAGTTCCCACTACTGAGCGCTCGCCTCAGCACCCACTGACGTGTCATGCGCGAGAGTGGGACACGGTCGGTCACGATCGCCTCGTTGCACCAGACCATGACGGCTCCGGCGGCCGCGAGCTGCCGGGTGAACAGCGTGTCCTCCCCGCCGGTGAGACCGAAACGCTCGTCGAATCGCAGGTTCATAGATCGGATGGATGTGAGGTCGAGCAGAAGGTTGTTGGTGGCCGCGACCGATAGCGGCGTCCCTGTCTCCGGCCGACGTCGCTGAAAGAATCCGCCAGCGGCGATCCAGGCGTCGAGCTCGCCCGTGAATTCCGATGTCACCGCTCCCGCCACGACCGATGCCTCAAATCTGTCGTACGTCATGACGAGGAGCTCCAGCCAACGATCGTGAGGACGCTCGTCGTCATCGATGAAGATCAAAAGATCCTCCGTGGCTGCCTCGACCAGAGCTCGGTTCCGGGCCGCCGCGATCCCTGGGGTCGACTCGGCGACGTAGTCGATGGCAGCCGTCTCGAACTCTGGCATCACCTTCTGGGCGCTGCCGTCCGGATCGTTGTCGACCACGAGGATACGCACCCCAGCTACCCGAGGATTCGTCGCAGCGAGTTGCGCGGCCTGCTCGGTCAGCTGGGGTAGGAGGGCACGGAGCTCATGCGGACGACGGAACGTCAGCACGGCGATGACAACGCGCACAGTGGGGGTCGACGTTCTCGGGATCATGGTGCCGTTGTGCGCATTCCTGCGCTCGTGCGGCGGCGGTCGCCGAATTCACGGCCTTGGCGCGTCGGGTCGTGGCGCTGATGCCAGGGACGCATCGGGGGTCTACCGACTGAGGAGATCACGAGGCCTGCCGAGGTTGGTCGCTGTGGGTGACCGATCGAGTCTATGGGGTGACTGGCGGCCGCGGCACCGCGGCGTCGACGTTGAGGACGGCACCGTCACGGGGTCCTCCCGACGTCACGGTCCGTGCCAATTCGGCTACGAACCGTGTGAACTCTGCAGTTTTCGCCCAACATCGCAGACCTGTCATCAAGGAACTGGGGTTTCGCACCCGCATGGGGCCGAATGGGTGAGATGTTGCAGCGGTGGGCTGGCTGCTGGGCCGCCTGTCAACGAGGGAGGAATCGTGACCGTTCGCGAGGAAGCCGGTCTCGGCCTGCGCGGCAGGGTGCTCCGGTCGATGGCGGTGCTGACGACCGTGGGGATGCTGTCGGTCCTGTCTGTGGGGGTGGCGGTGGCTGATTCGGCGCCGCCGGTGGGGACTCCGGCGACGGTGACGGCTGATCAGCTCCCGACGTGGCAGGTGAACGGGGTGGTGTGGAGCCAGGTCGTGG